>NZ_CAADGZ010000052.1:0-23604 GCF_900696675.1 uncultured Candidatus Kuenenia sp.
TTCGACATTGGTAAACAGTTTAAATAATAAGACAAAAGAATACCTTCCTCAACTCAACGGGAGCATTCCCGATTTTTTGTAAAAATGCCATTAGCAGGGGGGAGGGGAAGAATAGTAACTCAAGCATCCAGCTTGAGGGTAAAATACCACAAGCTGGATGCTTGTGTTACAATGTACAATTAGTTAACCAAAAATCGGGAATGCTCCTGTTCAAACTATGTCCCCCGCTGGCGGGGGTGCAGGGGGTGGACTGGATTTCTCCACCGATTCAACTACCCCTTTATTATAAAAACAAATTTGACCCTCTTTCCCACGCTCCGCAGACAATTCCACCCCCTTAATCCCCCGCCAGCGGGGGACAGGTTTACCACATCCCTTGCTGCTTTCATGCCCTTGTGGGGTTGATACAGGTGCATTCCCGGTTTTTTGTGACATCTCCCATGTTTTAATGAAACGTAGAGTAGTCTTAACCCCTGGCAACGTTATTTTGCCCCCAATCACACAAACGGTTACAAAAAATCTGGAATGCTCCTATACCCTCCCGTCTTTCTGTTAAAATAATATACACTCAATTTACAGTAGAGTGTAATTATCGACTTCCACCTTCATTCGCCCGAATTCGTTTTGAAAACAATATTTTACCTGTTCTTGTAATGTATTATTTATCAATATGATAGGACATTTTTGTTGTTGGCGTGTCCATTGCTATCTGTTGGTATTGTAATTGCTTTGTATCCGAACGTACCAATAAAATACTCATAACCATCAAAGGAGCATTTACTATGAATTTAGACATGAATAGTTTTACAGGGCAGTTAAAGAATGTTTGGAAGGAAATTAGTTTTTCGCATAAATTTATTATGATATCGTTAACCCTGTCATTTCTGATTGGCATAGTTGGGGTAATGCAATGGGCCAGGAAACCAGACTTTGGATTATTGTACGGAGAATTAAGCCCGAAAGAAAGCGGGGAGATTATAAATCATCTGAGGGAAGCGAATATTCCATACAGAATAAGTGGGAATGGGACTACGATTCTCGTTCCCAATGATAAGATTTATGAGATGAGGCTCAAGTTTGCCAGTGAAGGTTTGCCCCATGAACAAACCGGGTATGAGTTACTGGACAAGGTAGGCTTTGGCTCTTCTGATTTTATCCAGAAGATAAATTATCGCAGGGCAATCCAGGGCGAACTTGCGAAAACAATTAAACATCTGGATTTTGTAGATTGGGCGCAGGTACACCTTGCCATACCTGAGAAATCTTTATTTGTTGAAGATGAAAAACCCCCAACGGCATCCGTTGTGTTGAAACTAAAAACCGGCGGTAAGTTAAAACCGGAACGAGTTGCAAGTATCGTACATTTGGTAAGCTCCAGCGTCGAGGGATTAATCCCTGAAAATGTTACGGTAACCGATACTCGGGGCAACCTGCTTTCGGAGAAAGAATCTCCTTTCTCACAGACAGGCGCAAGTAATGATCAATTGGAAATAAAGAAAAAAATAGAAGAATATTACGTGGCGAAGGCTCAGGATATGTTGGACAGGATTGTTGGAGCGGGAAAATCTGTTGTCAGGGTAAGCGCTGACCTGGATTTTCGTCATGTAGATGAAAAACAAATTGAGTTTGATCCTGAACGCAGGGTGCCTAAGGTTCAAACGGTAACTACCAAGGTATCCGGCGGTACTCCGTTTTCGGGGGGAGGTGTTCCCGGAATGCAGGCAAATCTTAACTTATCGCAATCAAGTATGCTTCAATCCTCCGGTTCTTCCGAAGAGGAAGAAACTGCGCAAACGCAATATGAATTAAGCAAGGTAGAACGTATGGTTTCAGATCACGGAGCGAATTTGAAAAGATTGTCCGTTGCTGTTCTTGTTGATGGCAAGTATGAAAAAATTGAGTCCGAAGATGGAAAAATACAACAAACATATGTTTCCAGAAATAATGAGGAAATGAAGGGAATTGCTTCTCTTGTAAAACAGGCGTTGGGGGTAAATATGGTTTCCCGCAATGATAGTTTTGAGATACAAAATGTACAGTTTTATGAAGCTGATTATGCAGAGGAAGAAGCAATTTTAAAGAAGGAACAACAAAAAGAATTTATGTTAAAACTGGCCAAAAACGGTTCGCTCGGCATAACAGTGCTGATGTTTCTGTTGTTTATGCTGCGAAGCATGAAGAAGATTAAAAAGAAGGCAGCACCTACGGTTGAAATGGAACACTTTTCGGCTAAGGGAAAGTCTGGTAAGCAAGGATTTGCCAAAATGCAGCATGACGATACTGCCGGCAGGAATAAACTGTTTGAAGAATTACGCATAAGCAAAGAGCGGCAAGGCATCCAATACACAAAGGAGGAATTGGAAGCGGCAGTAGAAGAAATGCTGGCGATGGAAGAGTCGGAAAATCCTGAAGAAATAATGGAAGGAATGAAAAGAGAGAAAAAACGGAAATTAATACTCGGACATATGCAGAAGGATACCGATCTTACCTCGACAGCATTAAAGAGGTGGATAGAAGGAGAATATATCTCATCGTAATAATGTAAAGAACAGGATATTATACCGATATGAAAACGAAATTAAACTTGTCAGGCATACAAAAGGCAGCAATTGCCTTGTCTATACTTGATCCAGACGTCGCTTCGGAAATACTTAAGACCTTTGATGAGAATCAGATTGTGGCGGTATCCGCCGAAATTACCCGCATGGAAAATGTGGATAATGAGATCGTGGACGCCGTTTTGGATGAACTCCGGCAAGAAATGAAACTCTGCGGCGGCCTGGTGGAGCATGATAAAAATGCTTTTAGAAAGATACTTGAAAAAGCGATTGGGACAGACAAAAGCGATGATATCATAGCGAATGTGGAGCAAGGGGTGATGCTCCCCACGCCTTTTTCCAATTTAAAGGATGTTTCTGACGATGAATACATGCGGTTGCTGATAGGAGAACACCCGCAAACGATTGCACTTATACTATCATATACGGAACCGGAACGCGCCTCCAGGCTGTTGTCCAGATTTCCCCTGGAAGCACAATCTGATATTATCATGAGGATCGCAACGCTCGAACTTCCTCCGATAAGTTTAATTACCAAGGTAAACGAGGTAGTTATGGCAAAGATAAAAACGGAAGGAAGAAGACGGAAGACGCCTGCGAAGAAAAGGCATAAATTTGCCTCGGAGATTATTGGTGGGCTGGAGGGCGGAGTGGATAAGGATGTGATTGAACAAATAAGCCGTAGAAATCCGGAGCTTGCTGAAGAAATAAAGAAGTTGATGTTTACTTTTGATGATATGATTTATGTTCTTGATGAAGCGTTTAGAAAAATACTTACAGAGGTGGATATAAATGTTATTGCGCTTGCATTAAAAACGGCGAATGCGGAGGTTGAGACAAAGTTTTTCAAAAACATGTCTAAACGTATTGGCGAGACGGTGAGGGAAGAAAGAGAGCTGTTGGGGCCGAGATTGTTGTCCGAAGTGCAGAGCGCACAATTGCAAATTGTAGAGGCGGTAAAGCGGTTGGAAGCAAAGGGCGAAAATGTTGTTCAAAAGAAGGGGGGGTCTTCCGGCAAGGACGATAAATTAGTATGAAAACCGGGAAGCGCGTTTATTCCTTACCTGTTATAAAGGGAGTGAAAGTTATAGAGACTGTAATACCTCATTCTCATAAAAAGCAAATAAACACGCTTAAAACAGAAGAAGAGTTAATAAATATAAAAGAAGAAGAAAAACTGAAAGAACTTGAATTAGCAAAGGAAAATGAATTAAGGGCGTTAAAAGAACAAGAAATCAGACTGGTGAGAGAAGAAGCCTTCAAAGAGGGGAAACTCTCTGCGGAAAAGGAGTTTCAATCAGAGATAGAAAAAACAAAAAGAAAATATGCAGCATTGATCACACTGCTTGAGGATGCGGTGAAACAATTAACGGAGAAAAGAGAAATAATCTGGAAGGACTCCGAATCGGAGATCATACATTTCGTATTGGCTGTTGCGAATAAAGTTGTTGGTTATGAAATTAACGAAAATGGCGCCAGCATTGTAAAACACGTTGTAGCAGAGGCTCTTTCTTATGTTGGGAATAATAAGATCGTTTCCTTGCGTATTTCCCCGGAGGATTATAAACGGTTTACGGCCGAAGACGCAGGAATAAAGGATTTTAACATTAAAATCATAGAGGATAAAATGATATCAGCCGGCGGTTGTGTTGTGGAAACAGATTTTGGCGATGTTGAAAGCTTGCTTGAAACACGGTGGGAAGAAATTAAAAAATCTGTAGGGGAAAAAGAGTGATGGCCACGCCATGCATTGATTTTGCTTTGCACAAAAAAAGGGTATCGGAATCGGTGTTGGTTCAACGCACCGGAAGGGTGGCCCATATCGCAGGTTTGGTAATAGAATCAAACGGGCCTTCTGTTCCTGTAGGAGAACTATGTTACATACATTCCAATAATGGAGAAACTCCAATACCGGCGGAGGTGGTAGGATTTAAAGAAAAAAGGATACTCCTTATGCCCATAGGGGAACTTGAGAGAATAGGCCCGGGAAACAGAGTAACCGCTTCAGGCTCGCCATTAACGGTGGGCGTTGGAATGGGGCTAATGGGAAGAATCTTAGGAGGACTGGGAGAGCCTATGGATGGAAAAGGGCCGTTAAACGTGGAAGAAAGGGTTTCCATTTATAATTCTCCCCCGGATCCTTTGACCAGAAGCAGGATAAAGGAGGTATTGGAGACAGGTGTACGGGCAATAGACGGCATGCTTACCTTCGGGCAGGGACAGAGATTGGGAATTTTTGCAGGGAGCGGCGTAGGGAAAAGCACATTAATGGGCATGATTGCCAGGAATTCCGGAGCGGAGGTTAATGTTATTGCGCTTATTGGTGAACGCGGAAGAGAAGTCCGGGAGTTTGTTGAAAAGAATCTCGGAGAAGAAGGCATGAAAAAATCGGTAATTGTATCGGTTACTTCTGACAAACCGGCTTTATTAAGGGTAAAGGGTGCCTATATCGCTTCCAGTATTGCGGAATATTTCAGAGATCGTGGCATGCGGGTATTACTCATGATGGATTCCGTTACAAGATTTGCCAATGCACAAAGGGAAATTGGGCTTGCAATAGGAGAACCCCCGACCTCAAAGGGATATACACCTTCAGTGTTCGCGTTATTGCCAAAGCTTCTGGAGAGAAGCGGCACGGGCACGAAGGGCAGCATCACTGGTTTATATACTGTATTGGTGGATGGTGATGATATGAATGAACCCATTGCTGACGCCGTAAGGGGTATTCTTGACGGACATGTGGTGTTGTCAAGGGCAATGGCGTCCCAAAACCACTATCCCGCCATTGATATCATGGAAAGCGTCAGCCGGTGTATGGATGACATCATTACCGGGGAACACAGGAAGGCTGCGCAGATGTTAAAGGCAGTATATGCAACGTATAAAGAAGCCGAAGACATGATAAATATAGGGGCGTACGCAAAGGGGGGCAACAAGAAAATTGATTATGCCCTATCAGTCATAGACGCTATAAACGAGTATCTTAAACAGGATATGACCACAAATGGTAATTTTAACGAATCCATTTCGAAATTGTCGGCATTGTTTACATGAGGTCACGGTATTATTGGTGGATTCGGCGTAAAAACCAACGCCTTAATCCACCCTACATAACTGCGCTCTTTGCAGTTAACATCTTTTTGGTTTCGGCTTTGTTGCGCTATGAAATTTCGTTTTAAATTCCAAAAATTACTTGATATTGAAAAATTTAAAGAAGAAGAGATTTCCAAAGAGTTAAAAACTGCGCAAAAAAAACTCCATGAAGAAAAGAAGATGGAGTTATTACTAAAATCTTTGCTTGAAACAAGGCAGATTGAAATGACAGAGATGTTGCAGACGTTTGCGGATGCGTCGACATTTGTTTTGTTTGAGTCGTATTTTGCCAGTCTTAATCGTGATATTATTGTCCAACAATCAAAAATAAAAAAGATTTCTGAAGAGATAGATCATGTAAGGCAAAAATTATTACATGTTTTTAAAAAAAGAAAGTTGTTGGAAAAACTAAGGGAAAGGCATAAAAAGGAATTCGACGATCAGGAGAAACGCCTTGAAATTAAAAAACTGGACGAGATAGCAACCTCCCGGTTTTATCACAAACACATCAGGGAAAAGGATGTATTGGAATAATCAATTTATGGAGATTATACTATGAAGCTCCCGATTAACAAAAAAATGCTGATGATGGCCGGAGTGGGGATGATCGTTCTGGGAGGAGCCGCATATTGGTTTCTTTTTATGAAAGGGAAAGCTCCTGCACCGGAACCGGAAGCGCAGGAATTATCTCCGGAAAATATAGATACGTCAGCGGCGGATACTGTAGGTGGAGAAGGTAAAGAAGCAAAGAATTTGTATGCGAGCAAGCTGCCTTCCGTCTATAAATCGAATGCAGCAAAGGTGTTTAAACCCTTGTCATCAAGCGAAGTCTCAAAGATGATAAATGAAATAACAGAAGAAAAACACGAATACAAGAAGAAGAAGGAACTCCTGGATCTTAGGGAAAAAATGCTTGAATCACTACGCGCCGACCTTAAAAAAGAGAGATATGAAATTGAAACACTCAGGGAAGAGTTGAATAAGGCGTTTGAGTTGATAACCGCAAGAATGCAGGAATTAAAGAAGGAGACTATTCAATTTGATGATCTCGAATTAAAGAATATCAAGAAGCTGGCCGAGGTTTACGGGGGAATGAAACCTCAAAAGGCTGCCATGATTTTAAAGGAAATGGACGAAGAGACCGCGGTAAAACTGCTAACAATGATGGATAAAAAAACATCTGCAAAAATATTGGAATCTGTTACTCCGTTTCTTGCGGTAAAGCTTAGCGAAAAGCTGAAATTGCTTGAAGATGGTGTACGGAGCAGTGGAAACCAATAGTGACGGTGGTTTTTTTCTGCATTTATTTTAATAAAGTGATAAAACATTTTAATATTTATTGAAGCGGGGGTTTATGAGAAAAAAAGACGCATTTCAAAAAAAGAAGGTGCATATGAATATCGGGGGAATACGTGGTAAAGTTATTGTATTTGCAACTAATATGTTTTTTATGGCAGGCATGTATTTCGGCGCGAATATATCAACAGGAGCTGAAATACCGGTCAACGTGATAACCGAAGAATTGCAAGGCCGCATAGGGGAAATAACGAAATATAGCGATGAAATCCCATTGAAGTCAGATAAAGATCCCAAGGAACCTTTGCCGCAAGGCCCTATTATTGTGACAATAGATACAATTGTTGTGAATCTTAGCGGGTCTAATTTAAGAAGGTATCTCAAGGCAAAGGTAATTTTGGAAGTACGCAATGAAGAGGCAAGAGGTAAGTTAGAAACCAGAACAATACAGGTAAAAGACAGGCTTATTTCCATTCTTTCCTCAAAGACCATAGATGATATTGATTCTGTAGAGGGTCGGGAATACATTAAGCGTGAAATAAAAGATTCCGTTGATGTGATATTGAATATGGAAAAAGCTGTTTTACAGGTCTATTTTGAAGATTTTGTTGTTCAATAAAGCATAATTACAGAAAATTATTGTAACCATTTATTCAGGTAATACGCTATGTCAGATGCTATTTTATCCAATGAAGAAGTTGATGCCCTGCTCAATGCGATAGAGAGCGGACAGGTACTGGTTGGAGAGCAAATTGAACAAAAAGTGGTAAAAAAGGTTCAGCATTACGATTTCAGAAGACCAGACAGGTTTCCGCGGGAGCAAAAACGACAACTGCAAAAAATTAGTGAGAACATGGCTGTTAACATGGGTTTGACTTTTTCTCAATATGTAAGGACCACCGTTGGTGTTGAACTTATCGCGATAGAGGAATTTAGTTATGAATTATTTCTCAATTCTTTTACGGATCTTGTATGTGCAAGTGTTGTTGACCTTACGCCGTACAGGGGAAAGGGTTGTTTAACCCTGGATGCGGGGTTTTGCCTTGCTATGATAGATCGTGGATTAGGCGGACCCGGGAAAATACAGCAGAAAATAAGACCTCTTACTATTATCGAAGAATCTGTGGTTTCACAAGTGTTGTCAAATGTACTCCATTCGATGTGTCTTTGCTGGAATGATGTTGCAGAGATAGAGTGGCAAATTGCAAAAACAGACATGGACTTGCGGTCGTTACAAGTGGCGCATAACACGGAAAGTATGATTGCCATAAATTTTGCGATTAGTGGTGAATTGGGCACCGGTACGCTTGTTTTTTGTCTTCCTGTTGCAACTTTAGAAGCAGTTATGGGAAAAATAACGGAGGCAACCCTTAATCGGGAAGAAGAGATTGTCATAATAAAGCAAACGCTCAATCAAGTCCCTTTATTAGTGAACACAATATTGGGTACAACACAGTTATCATTTAACGAACTTATCAATCTCAGAGTAGGGGATGTGATAAGTCTTGATAATAAGATTACGGACCATTTAAGTTTGGAAATAGATGAAGTGCCGAAGTTTTTTGGAACGCCAGGGGTTTCTGGCAAAAAACTCGCGATAAAAATAACATCCGTTTCGTTATAGTGGTATTGGTTTTTATTTAAAGAGGTGAAATATGAGTACAGAGCAGAAAGATGATGCACAGCCCACCATAGAATCTGTAGAATTTAGCCAATTAATTCCGGAAGAAATGGATAGTCAAAAGGGCGGCGAAGGCATGCCGAATTTAGATTTAATTTTAGATGTGACTGTCCCTGTATCCGTAGAATTGGGACGCGCGAATATGCTTATTAAGGATATTCTTGCTTTGTCTCAGGGTTCAATTGTTGAACTTGAAAAAGTGGCTGGCACTCCGGTTGAATTATTAGTCCGTGGAAAATTATTGGCAAGAGGAGAGGTGGTAGTAGTGGAAGAACGTTTTGGTTTAAAAATTACAGCAATATGTGGCCCACAGGATAGAGTGAGAAATCTTGGCTAAGACACATGACTACAGCATCATAACGAAAATTCTTTTGCAATTTATAAAAATAAAACAACCATGAAATACGAAAGGCGGGACCACAGATTTCACAGATTTCACAGATTAAAGAATTTGTAGTGACGCGGACACCGTGTTCCTGCAATTGACCAATGACTAAACAAATTGACATTTAATTCAACCTCCTCCGTTGGTTCAGGTTTGTAACCGTTCGGCTGAGATCACGACGAAGCCTGAACCACACGTTTTATACTCGCCTCTTTTCGTTGTCTTTCCCTCGTCTATCGTCCATCTTTCCAATCCACCCTACACTTCGTTTTTAATCCACCCTGTATTTTCAAAAAACTAAACTAATACGGTTTTTTTCATTGGGATTTTGTATTTTTGAATTTGTTTCGAATTTCGTATTTTTCGTTTCATGTCTGTTTGGTTCTGGCTATGCCGGCTTATGCATTTAAATGTGTATAAAAACACTACTTTACGTAGAAAAAAACTACGATTTAATCGCCGGTGTAATGGTGATGTATATTTATGACATAGAATTATTTATGTAAAATGGATTATTTTTTTAAAGCGTAAGTTGCATATCTTATTAAGGCATGCACTTATCCATTCTTTTACCACCGTTAAATAATGCGATACATTGGTAAATAGGCTTAAGGCATATTGTTTGCGAATTGTTGTGACGTAATAGTACCTTATCAGTAATTTCTTTATAATTTTTGTCAAAATATTTAATGAACAGACATTTACTCATTGTATTTTTTTTATTGTTTTTCTTAGGTAATACCACTTACGCTGCCGGGGATGCCGTTGATTCCGGAGAAAGACAAGAAGAGGTTGCCGTAAAAGATGAAGGCATTGGGGTTACCTCTCCGATTAATTTCCCAAAAGTTACAAAAGTAATAAAATCATTAGGCATTGTAATCATTATCATTGTCATCATGATGTATTTTTTACGCAAGAAACTTGGGATTAAAACAGGTATTCATAAAAAAAAGCGCTATATTTCAATCATAGAAACAACTTCACTGGGCGCAAAGAGGCACATCTATTTCATTAAAGTACCGGGGAAATTATTGCTTGTAGGCGCTTCAAATGAAAAGATGCAAACTCTTACAGAAATTACGGAAAAAGAGATTGTTGATTCAATTGATACAGAGGACAGAGGCAGTGAATATATGAAGTTTTTTAAAAAATAACTTAAAGTATAGGAATTTAAATCTTTTTAGTTAACCAATGAACAGATCCACCCCTCAATCCCCTCCCAAGAGGGGAATTTGATAAGTCCCCTCTTGGGAGGGGATTGAGGGGTGGGTAAAAATGAATGCCGTTGGGTCTTTGTCTTTTAAAAACCCAACCTAATTTAACTCTCACTGGACTCTCACTGGCATGGAAAATAGAATTGCTGTTCCGGGGAAAACACTTATGAAAAAATGGACGGGTTTTTTAATTTTTGGTGGAATAATGGCGTTGCTGGGTTTTTTAGGGACTGCAGAAGCTGCCGGCGAGACAGATTCTCCGCTGAAACTAACGATGAGCCTGGATAGTGTAAAAAACCCAAAGGAAATGGCAGGGGTGTTAAAGATAGTCTTTTTTTTAACAGGGCTTACTTTATTGCCCGGCCTTTTGCTGGCGATGACTTCATTTACCAGGATTATTATTGTCTTGTCTTTTGTGAGAAAGGCTTTGTCGTTTCATACACTTCCCCCGAATCAAATTCTTATCGGCATAGCTCTCTTTTTAACGTTTTTTGTTATGACTCCCGTTTGGACCGCAATCAATTCAGACGCATTACAACCGTATATTAAAGAGGAAATTACGCAGGATGAGGCTTTGAAAAAGGGGATTGAGCCTGTTCGTAAATTCATGCTGAAACAGACGCGGAAAAAAGATATTGCATTGTTTTCAAACATTGCAAAAGTAGAAAAACCCTTTTCAGCGAGTGACATTCCTATGCATATATTAATTCCTGCATTTGTCACTAGTGAACTGAAGACTTCTTTTCAGATGGGGTTTCTTTTGTTTCTGCCTTTTCTTGTAATCGATCTGGTGGTCGCCTGCGTATTAACGTCCATGGGTATGTTTATGCTGCCGCCAGTTATGATTTCAATGCCATTTAAATTAATTCTCTTTGTTCTGGTTGATGGCTGGCAATTAATCATCCAGTCTTTGGTCACAAGTATAGCGTAGGGGCGAAGCATTTGTCATGAATTTGGTGTAAATGCGTTCATGTCCAAACTGGCAAATATTCAAAACCCGGTTTTTTGTAACACGTTAGTTCTTTGAAAAATTTAGGGGGACATTAAAAACAATGTAACCCCGTTAGGGGCGGTCTGTTTGTAGCACAATAAAATTCACCAGGGTAAATAGCTACGTAGGAGCGGCCTGTATAGAATTGACAGGGAAACAGGTCGCTCCTGACGGAGCTAATATCTGTTATGGCATCTTATCTTGCTACAAACAGGTTGCTCCTACGGAGCTTATAGGGAATACGTTTTTCAAAATGCTAAAGGGGTGTATTCCCGATTTTTTGTGATTTCCGCCATGTTTTAATGAAACGTTGCAGTAGTGTTAACCCTGACAGGGTTTCAAACCCTGTCAGGGTTGTTTTGCCCCGACTCCATGAACGCTTACAAACAATCGGGAATGCACCCATGCTAAAATGCTAAAGTGTTACGGTTTTTTTCATTGGGATTTTATGTTTTGGAATTTGTTTAGTATTTCGTGCTTCGTATTTTTTATCTCGTGCTTGTTTGGTTCTGGCTATGCCGGCTTAGGAATTTCAATATATTGAAGGATATGATATGACTCCGGAAGTAATAACCACTATTGGAAAAGATTTTTTGCAAACTACCTTTCTTATGATGGCGCCCCTGCTTGGGGTTGCAATGATAGTTGGACTAGCTATCGGTATATTCCAGGCTGTTTCGAGTATTCATGAACAAACACTGACGTTTCTGCCGAAAGTGTTTGCCGTTTTGGGGATGTTCTTATTTTGTTTGCCGTGGATGCTGCGGATTATGACGTCATACACGGTAAACCTGTTGGGTGAACTGGCAAAATACAGTAAGTAGTACCTTATCAGTAATTTCTTTACATTTTTTGGCAAAATATTTAATGACCCCTTCCGCAGTCGGCAATCGGCAAATTGCAGATTGAGGACTGAGGACTATTTTCACGCTTGTTTGGTTCTGGCTAGGCCAGGTTAGGTGCTTATGGAAAATTTGTTCGATTTCATTAACGACCTGCCCTTTTTAATGCTGGTGTTTTTTCGTGTAGGCGGGATACTCCTTTTCGCCCCGGTCTTTAGCAATACCCATATACCAATGCTCCTGCGTATTGCTATTGCCCTGATACTGGCATTTATTCTTTATCCCAATCTGGATAAAAATCTGCATGAATTGCCTTCAGAGCTTATCCCCTTTGGTTTAATTGTTGTAAAAGAGATTGCTATTGGCGCTATTGTTGGGTTTGCAGCGTCAATACTGTTTGCTGCGTTTAGTATGGCCGGGTATTTGTTAAGTAACCAAATGGGACTGGATATGGCGGTTATCGCCGACCCTTCATCCCTGAGCGGAGATGAAGAGCCAACCGTTTCCGTATTTTACAATTTGATAGCCATATTGCTATTGCTGGCAATTAATGGCCACCACTATTTTATAAATGCAATTGCGCAAAGCTTCCATGCTGTACCCATTGGCAGCTTTGATTATACAACGGCAATACTAACAAAAATACTCAGTCTCTTTAGAACGCTTTTCGTAATAGGGATTAAAATATCCATCCCCGCCTTTGTTGTCTTGATGTTGTCGGTCGTTGCAATGGCGTTGATGGCGAAGGTGGCGAAGGAAATTAATATATTTGTTATTGCATACCCAATAAAAATAATAATCGGCTTCATTGTGGTTTTTGTCTCGTTTCCACTCATGATTGGCGCAATGAGGATGTATATCGTTGGTTTTGAAAAGGGGTTAATGTCGTTGCTATCGGCAATGTGAGGGAAAATGGCTGATACGGAAAAGACTGAACAACCCACCGGCAAACGTATAAGCGAGGCGCGCCAAAAAGGAAGCGTAGCCCAAAGTCCCGACCTAAGCAGTGCGATTGCTATCCTGGTAGGTTTTTTACTGTTATATGCATTGGGTAATATTATGTATGCGGGTATGAAAGAGATAACCGTTTTTACCCTTCAGAACTTATCACAGAAGGATATTACCCCGGACATTATTGTAGAAAAGATTATTTATTACATCTATGTAAGCGCGAAAATTTTGCTCCCTATCCTGGGAGGATTATTGATTGTCGGATTGATCGTTTCATATATGCAGACCGGTCTCTTGTTTACCCTTAAGCCGTTAAAGCCTGACTTAACAAAACTCAATGTGATAAGCGGCGTAAAAAAACTCTTTAATGTTCAATCCTTTGTAAAACTTTTATTTTCCGTTGTAAAGCTTCTGTTAATTGGCGGTATCGGCATCCTTTACATCAAAAAAGAGCTTGCCAAACTGGATAACCTGATAGACATAGGCATTGCACAATTTTTTATTCTTACCACGAAACTGACATTCGGACTGGTAATGCGTGTATCGATAGCGCTCGTGATCCTGGCAATGGTAGATTATATCTATCAAAAATGGCAATACAAACGCGGCATGAAAATGTCTAAAAAAGAGGTGAAGGATGAAAGGAAGCAAGCGGAGGGTGATCCGGTAATAAAGTCAAAAATCAGGTCTGCGCAGATTCAGATGGCGTTGAAACGTATGGCTTCCGCGATCCCAAAAGCAGATGTTGTCGTAACGAATCCAACGCATTACGCCGTAGCATTGAAATACGACCGTAAATCAATGCATGCGCCCAAAGTTGTTGCAAAGGGAGCGGATTATATTGCCCTGAAAATAAAAGAAATTGCAAAAATAAATAAAATTCCCATTGTTGAAGAACGGTCGCTTGCAAGGACATTGTACAAAACAGTGGACGTCGGCAAAGAAATACCGCAAAAATTGTACTATGCAGTTGCAAAGGTACTGTCCTATGTGTACGGATTAAAGAAGTAAATGGAGAAAAACAGACAGAGGCAATAGTGATGAAAATTCCTAAAATGTTTTTTTAATGAAAAGTGACAATATAAATCATGGCAGCAGATAAATTAAATTCTCAAGGGAAAAACGCCTTTTTTAAATATCTTTTTAAAGGAGATATGGCGTTAATTATTGGCGTGATAAGTATTTTTATCGTGCTTATTATACCTGTGCCGCCTTTTATTATTGATTTGCTTGTTACGACAAATATCTCATTGGTTCTTTTGTTGCTGCTGGTTGCTCTCCATATAAAAGGAGCATTAGATTTATCGTCTTTCCCTTCTATATTGCTGTTTATGACGCTTTTTCGCCTGGCGCTCAACGTGGCTTCTACCCGGCAGATATTATTGCAAGGTTACGGTGGAAAGGTGATTGGCGCATTTGGAGATTTTGTTGTTGGCGGCAATATGTTTGTGGGGTTGGTTATTTTCTTAATTATTGTTGTAATACAGTTTATTGTCATAACAAAAGGTGCAACGAGAATCGGGGAAGTGGCTGCAAGGTTTACTCTTGACGCAATGCCAGGAAAACAGATGAGTATTGATGCGGACTTAAATGCGGGACTCATCACAGAAAAAGAGGCACGTGAACGAAGGGAAAAGCTTTCCAGGGAAGCAGAGTTTTATGGCGCAATGGATGGTGCCGGTAAATTTGTCAGCGGCGATGCGGTTGCCGGCATAATAATCGTACTCATAAACATTGTTGGCGGCATTGTTATGGGTATGCGGAGTGGAATGTCTGTTTCCGAGGCAATGCAGCATTATACTCTTTTGACCGTTGGGGATGGCCTTGTCTCCCAAATTCCTTCATTTATTATCGCCACGGCATCTGCGGTCATTGTCACCAAGACTTCCTCCACCGGTGAGAATCTGGGAACGGATGTTACGGGACAGTTATTTAGCCAACCTAATGCCATTGCTTTTGCGGGAGGAATTCTTACGCTGTTCAGCATTGTACCGGGATTACCAAAAATACCGTTTTTGGTTCTTGCCGGCTTCTTCTGGATGATGTTCTTTGTTCTCAGAAGGTCTTCTAAGGAGACAGAACTGGCGGAAGCGCTTGTAAAAGAGACTGAAGGCATGGCGCGGGAACCGAAGAAGGAGGAGAGTGTTGAAGGCATGTTGCGTGTTGACCGGATGGAGCTTGAAGTCGGCTATAAACTGGTACCGCTGGTTGATCCGAATAAAAATGGCGGTATTCTTGAGAGAATAAATACCTTGCGTATGCAAATTGCAAAAGATATGGGGATGATCGTTCCGCCTATCAGGGTAAGGGATAATTTGCAACTGGAGACAAATAAGTACGTGGTAAAAATAAGAGGACAGGAAATTGCACACGGAGAATTGCTGACGGGCAGTTATCTTGCAATAGACTCCGGAGCAGTTACCCAGAAAGTGAATGGCATAGAAACATTAGACCCTGCATACGGCCTTCCCGCCCTTTGGATTACCGATGCGGTAAAGGAAGACGCCGAAGCTTTGGGATATACGGTAGTTGATCCCGCATCCGTAATGATAACACATTTAACCGAAATTATAAAAACACATGCATACGAGATCCTTTGTCGTGAAGACGTACAAAAACTATTAGAAACGGTGAAGAAGGATTATCCGACTATTGTGGAAGAGCTAGCGCCAAATATAATTTCCCTTGGCAGTATCCAGGAGATTCTTAAAAATCTTTTAAAGGAACAAGTGCCTATCCGGGATCTTTCATCCATTCTTGAAACAATAGCTGATTACGCTCCGGCAACAAAGGATATAGAACAATTGACCGAATACGTAAGGCAAAGACTCTCCAGGACAATATGTAAAAGATATCAGAATACCGAAGGCAAGATAGGTGTGATCTCTTTCGACCCCCATCTGGAACAAACCATAGCAAACGCAATTCATAAGACAGAAAAGGGAAATCTGCTGGCACTGGACCCGAATATGGCACATAAAGTAATTGATAAATTAGCAGAAATAGTAAGAGGTTCACTTACTTCCGGCTATGAGGTTGTCTTGTTAACTTCATCATCCGTGAGAAGCCATGTTCGCCGGCTTATAGAAAATGCGCTGCCGCAGTTGGCAGTATTGTCGTATAAGGAAATTTCTCCCGGCGTAATGATTGATTCGGTAGGGGTTGTGAAGCTTTAGTACATTAGCAGTAATTTCTGTACATTTATTGGCAAAATATTTACTGCTGAAATCCGAAATGCTAAATATGAATCTACCACCTGCACCCCCGTCAGCGGGGGACAATGTCCCCCGCTGGCGGGGGTGCAGGGAGGAGGATTTTGGAATGTGTTTCGTGCTTCGTATTTTTTATAAATGTGAAAACTATTTTTTATTTGTAGCAGTAAATATGTTTTACCCGTGGAGGCATTGCACAACGTGATAGAAAACCAAAATACGGCGGCAGGCCTTTCTGCCGTAAGAACTATAGCGATTACGAGCGGCAAGGGCGGCGTTGGGAAAACAAACATCGCCACAAACATTGCGATAATTATGAGGAAATACAAAAAAAAGGTTTTGCTGATAGATCTTGACCTGGGCCTTGCCAATATCGATATTTTATTGGGAATACATCCAGAATATACCTTGCAGGACGTCATTGAAGGACGGAAAGAAGTAAAAGAGATAATTGTAGAAGGGCCTGAAGGGATAAAAATCGTACCCGCCAGCTCCGGCATTGAAGATATGGCGAATCTGAATGCAAACCAGAAAGAACAATTATATAAAAGCTTCAGTGGATTAGATGAAGAAGTGGACATTGTGATTGTTGATACAGGCGCCGGTATTTCATCTGATGTATTGAATTTTGTATTAGCGTCAAATGAAATATTACTTATTACAACACCTGAGCCAACGGCGATAACAGATGCATATGCTATGATAAAGGTTCTTTCGAGAAAAAGAAAAAATACAACGATAAAGTTGTTTATAAATAATTCGGATAGCAAGGATGAAGCCGATTCCACGGTGAAAAAAATAGCACTGGTATCGCAAAGGTTTCTCGATGTAAAACTGGAATACGTCGGCTATATGCTTCACGATCAAAATGTTTCCATTGCAACGCGTATGCAAAAACCCTTTACGGCTCTTTATCCTAACACAAAAGCAACCAGTTGCCTTAATAAATTGGTTGCCACGCTTTTAAAGAATAGTGATTCAACACAATCACTTGGCGTTGGAGATTACTTCAGAAGAATTACGAATGTAGCAGCATTTGACGGATAACCATTGTGACAATGTATTACCTTAGCAGTAATTTATTTGCATTTTTTTGGCAGAATATTTAATGGTGAAATACGATAATGATGAAACACGAAACAAATTTTAATGACTAAATGATTTGAAATTCTAAACAAGCCTTTTTCGTATCTCGTATTTCATGTTTCATATTGTTGTATGTTTTGAATTTTATGCTTTGTTATTCGGATTTGTTTCGTATTTCATATTTTTTATATATGGAAGTACTATTATAGAATTAAATAAAATATAGCGGGGGAGCGTTGGTGATATGGAACGGGTGCATTCCCGATTTTTTGTATATCTTCACACATTTTGTTTTTTTACAAAGAATTGTAATACTTTAGTCCTATGAAAAAAACCGCTCGTTCCCAAGCTCCGGCTTGGGAACGGGATTGTTTGAGAAGCTCCAGCTTCGAATGGAAAAGGGAATGAACCCATGATGTCAGCTTGGAGGCTTTTCAGTATGTTACCCAAGATATTTGGAAACCTCTTTTGAATCGAATAATACACGAAGCTTCGCTTGCCGGCTAAATGGAAGCTAGAGCTTCCAACGCAATTACGTTCCCAAGCCGGAGCTTGGGAACGAGCATTTTTGTTTTTCCAAAAATCTAAACTGTTACAAAAAATCAGGAATGCTCCCTATGGAACAAATATTTGCTCAGGCACGAATATATCTCATAGTACTTGTATTTTTTGTCTCTTGCTTTCTCGGGCTGAACTCAAAAGTATCATTGCCTGCACTGGCGCTCAGAAGTATTATAATAGCGGGAATTACGGGTATTATAAGCCATTTTTTCCTAAAATACATACTTAGCGTATTTACCACTGACACGCAAAAAGAAGATACAGAAGATGCGCCTGAACAATCCCAGATAAATGAGGCAGAAACTGACGGCAATAGAGGAAAAAATGGAGGCATGGGCAGATAATACCGTATTGATTTTTACTAATCTGGCAGAGTATCGAATCTGAAAAACGATGATTCGATGGTTGTATGGTTTGCGAAAATTGCTTTTAAATAAAACAAAATTCATGACCTTAGGTTACGAATGAGGATAAAAATCTATGTTAGGACAAAAAAGTATAATGGTTAAAAAAAGCAAGGGAAAGCCAAATTACAAGAATAAAAATCTAATAGACAGAGAAAAATTAGTTACAGAGAATCTATCGCTGGTAAAGTATGTAGTAAACAAATTTATTATTTATTTACCTTCTTTTGTGGATAAAGAGGATCTTATCGAATACGGTGTTATTGGCTTGCTGGAAGCATCGGAGAGATTTGACCCCTGCATGGACACGAAGTTTGGAACATTTGCCGTCTCAAGAATTCGTGGAGCGATATTGGATCACCTGAGGGCACAAGATTGGCTGCCGCGCTCCGTTCGTGAGAAGGTCTCATTGGCGAGAGAGGCATATGCAACATTAGAACAAAAATTAAACAGGCATCCACTCCCGGAAGAAATTGCGGCAGAACTGAAGATTGATACTGCTGAGTGGGAAAAATTACTGGTGGAAATTAACTTCGGCATGTTTCTTTCACTCGAAGAAATGAATGCAAAGTCGGAGGATGGTAATAAAGAAGCGGCAGGAATGCTATTTGCTGACTCAAAAATAGGCGACCCGTTAAGTAATATTGAGACAGAGGAAGAAAAAGAACTTTTAGTTGCGGCGATTAAAGAATTGCCGGCTCGTGAAAAATTGGTAATAACACTCTATTATTACGAAGACTTAATGCTGAGGGAAATCAGCCAAATGCTGGATATTTCAGAATCACGGGTTTCACAAATTCACCATCAGGGCTTATTTATGCTTCGTTCTAAGGTAAGGAAAATTCCTATTAAGTAGTCTTCGTTTCCCCCACCTTCCTGAAAAATTTCATGGGTAAAGTAATCACTCAACAGTCTACACTCTGCAATTTGCCGAACTGCCGACTGCGCTTTATGCAGCAGGTAATATTACAGCAATTCACACACACAATTTTGAAGTTCCTGTGAAAATACGTCGTAATTTACGGAATAGTCAACGGGGCATTCAATGACTGCCGGTTTGTTCAGGGAAAAAGCCTGGCGTAGTACGTCAGAAAGGTGTTCTCCTTTGTTTATCTTAAAACCGCTTGCGCCATAACTCTCTGCGTACTTTACAAAATCGGGGTTGCTGTAATCGAGGGCAAAATTCCTTAACTTCATATTCTTTTGCTTCCATTTTATGAAACCAAAGGCATTATCATTTACGATGAGTACCACAACCGGTATTTTGTACCTGACGGCCGTTTCCAGTTCCTGAGAATTCATCATGAAACCACCGTCGCCAACAACCGCAAGCACTTTTTTCCCTGGATTGAGCAGCTTTGCCGTGAGCGCTGATGGCAATCCAGCGCCCATGGTAGCAAGCGCATTGTCAAGAAGCAGGGTGTCAGGTGCATACGTCCTGTAGAGTCTCGAAAACCATAGCTTGTAAATACCATTGTCCAGCGTGACGATGTCTTCCCTGTCGAGTGTTTTTCTGACGTGGTACACAATTTCCATGGGAGTGAAGGGATATTTTCCCTCTTCTTTTGCCGCCAGTTTCTTTTCCAGAAAATTGCGGAGTTTTTCGAATTCCGGAGTGGTTTTCTTCTCTATCTTTACCGCCAGTTTTCTTAATGAATGGGAGATGTCCCCGATTACCTCAATATCCGGATTAAAATATTTATCCGTTTGTGCGTCAACAAAGTCGATATTTACAATCTTCTTATGAAGGTCTTTATTCCATACAAAAGGAGGATACTCAACCGTGTTATATCCAATGGTGATAATCAAATCAGCCAAATCGATGCCGCAATTTACGTAATCCCTTTTGTGTATCCCTGTGGCGAACAGGCTGTATGGACAGTCGTCCCCGATTACCCCTTTCCCCATTTGTGTGTGTACTACGTAAATCTGCGTCTTATTTATAAAGTCCTGAAGATGTTTTGTGATTCGTTTTCTGTTTGCGCCGGAAGAAAGGATGATCAAAGGATGTGTTGCCTTATTAATAAGTTCCGCTGCTGCACCAATCGCGCGGTGGTCCGGGGATGGCCTTCTGATAAATCCCCTCTTTTGAGTCGGGGCGTTTGCCTTTGAAGACGCCACATCTTCGGGAAGTTCAACATGAACGGCGCCCGGCCTTTCATCTTCTGCAATTTTGAATGATTCTCTTACAATTGTCGGAATGTTGTTTGGGTCAATGATTGACACGCTTTGTTTTGTAATTGGTTTCATCAGGCTGACGATATCTACTGCCTGAAATTTTGCCTGCCAGTTATTTACCAGCGCCTTTTGTCCGGTAATAGCGATTAATGGGGCGCCGATTAGCTGGGCGTGTGCGACTCCGGTGACCATATTTGTGGCGCCAGGCCCTAGGGTTGAAAAACAAACCCCTGCTTTTCCGGTAAGCCTTCCGTATGTTGCCGCCATAAAAGCCGCCGCCTGCTCGTGTCGCGTAATAAAGAGTTTTATCTTTGCCTTGCGAATGGAGTCCAGGAAATCAAGATTTTCTTCACCCGGCAAACCAAAAATATATTCAACGCCTTCTTCCAGCAACTGGTGAACGAATAAATCAGAAGCCTTCATCTTAATTTTTTACCACCACTGTTTTTATATTGACAAATGCTTTAATACCATAATGGGACAATTCCCTTCCGATCCCTGATTTCTTTATGCCTCCAAACGGCATTCGGGGATCCGATTTTACCATGTCGTTGATTGCCACAATACCCGACTGAATGCGCGTTGCAAGCCTTTGCGCTTTATCAACGTCTCTGCTCCAGATGCATGCGCCCAAACCATATTCCGTATCATTTGCAACCAAAACAGCCTCTTCTTCATTTGCTACTCTTAAAACAGGGGCAATTGGCCCGAATACTTCCTCTCTGGCAATTCTCATCTCGCGGGTTGCATTCGTCACGATGCATGGTGTAAAAAAGAACCCTTTTGGGGGTCTTGGTTCATCCGTAAAAATAATCTTTCCGCCTTTTTGTCTTGCATCGTTTAACAGACCTTCCAATTCTTCCACAAAATCCCTTCGCGCCAAGGGGCATACCGTTGTATTCTCATCCATAGGGTCTCCCATTTTTAAAGACCGGAAATGTTCCGTAAACCTGCTGATAAACTGTCCGGCGACGGCTTCAATAACAATAAACCTCTTTGCCGCAATACAGCTTTGTCCGACGTTCAGCATCCGCGCCCTTGCCGCAGTTTCCGCAGCTCTGTCAATATCCGCATCTTTCAGTACGATAAACGGATCTGAACCACCGAGTTCAAGGACAATGGGTTTGATTCTTTTCCCTGCGATTGCCCCGATTTGTTCTCCGGCTTTATTGCTGCCTGTAAGGGAAACTGCGTCCACCTTGTCTTCATCAATGAGTTGTATTGCTGATCCTGCGTCGATCAATAGGGTCTTAAATATGTTATGCGGAAACCCTGCATTGGTAAAAATGCTTTCTATTTCAAGGGCAGACCGTGGAACGTTGGAGGCGTGCTTCAGCACGCAGGCGTTTCCGGAGACGATTGCAGGCACGGCACAGCGAAATACCTGCCAGAAAGGAAAATTCCAGGGCATTATTGCCAACACTATTCCCAAAGGTTCAAAGTTTACGTAGCATTGTTTTTCTCCGGTTTGAATGTACTCTGTCTTCAAAAACGCCACGGCATTTTCTGCGTAATATTCACACAGTTTCGCGCATTTTTCCACCTCCGCAGTGGATTCTGTAATAGATTTTCCCATTTCCCTTGTGATGGTGGCAGCATATCTCCTTTGTTCCTTCCGTAATTCCATGGCTAAATTTTGAACGAGTTTCGTTTTTTCGGTTATTTCTACATTACGCCATTTAAGGAAGGCTTCACGGGATTTCTTTATTTCCACATGCAACTGATTTTCCGTAAGCAGTTCAAACTCTTCGATAATCTCTTCTGTATAGGGATTTATTGATGTAATTTTCATCTATGACCCGCCTGAAATTGCTTTTTTATGTTAAAAAAATAGTAACAATTTAATTTTAAGTTTAGGAATTTCAATATTAATGTAGAGACGCATTGTATGTGTCTCTACATTAATATTTTACAATGCCATATAATATTTATCCCGAACTTTTTTGTAATTATAGTCAAATAAATAACATTAATGGATTGTGACTATTAAGCGTAATCTATTAGACTACCGAAGCACAACTCGTACCCAAGGCTCCTGTTTGGGTAAGTAATAGCGCCGGAAACTACATTCATTGGTTTGCAAACCCGAACCCGCCGGTAGTCGTGTAATATTTACGCTGAATAGTTGCCTTACCAGTGTATAAAAGGTGATGTCAAAGATTAAACAGAATGTGAAAAAAAGGTCATGCGATGCCGTTGGTCCTGGGGTGAAGAAAGAGACAAAAAGATAAATGGGATAAGCATCAAGGCCATAGATTGCAACAACAGGTTTAAGCGGGACGGCTTAATTGCCGTCCCGCTTAAGATGTTTTGCTGAGGCACAATGGTTATTTATTTTTATAAATAATAATCATTAGCGCATCCCATTGTTTTCTAAAAACAGGCGGACGTTCAGGAAAAATCCTTTTCCATCACCGTTTTGCGTCCGTCCGATTTAGCATTTTCAATTGCCTGGTCGCACAAGTTGCGGACGATGCCAGATAACTTCGACGCAACATTGCCGGCCGTATTCATTCCGGCGGTTGAGCGGATATAGTTTTTCAATTTTGATATAACTACAAGTACTTCCTGTTCGTTTTCTGAGTTGCTCATATATTCCCTCTGAATATTTTTAGAAATTAAATTCCACACGATGTATATCACATTGGAAGTGCCAAGGCGTAAGGCTCCGTGTGGGATACTATTTTACAGCGCCTTGTGATGTTTCATAATATTTACGTCAGTTCATTCCAGATTTTCATCCCCCTTTTCCATAAAATTTATTGAGGTTTTTCAAAAAAATAAATTATTAGAGATTGTTACAATACTTTTAGCGATATGTTATATCACAGTTTATATCAATTAATACAGATAAAAACATACGAATTGCAGTATCTTCGAATTCCCCCCTTTTGTCGAAAATAGCAATAACAGGGTTTCCCTCACATACACCATCAGATAGTTTTTCGCATAATCTCTTTCGAAATCTCCAACAATGATTTTTGATCGTGCTTCAACCTCGTTTAGAATTTCAAATCATTTTATCACCTAAATCCTGCAAACGATTTTCGCAATGCGAAAATCAGTATTTTCCACTACCAAGATTGGCAAAAAGCGATAACAGATATCCGTTTTTTAGCAATTGTGGTAGCGCTATTGTACTACTTTAAACA
>NZ_CAADGZ010000053.1:0-23560 GCF_900696675.1 uncultured Candidatus Kuenenia sp.
GGCCAAAGGCCGCGCTAGGCAATTTGTGGTTCCTTTTTCGTATTTCGTATTTCTTATCTCGTGCTTGTTTGGTTCCGGTGCTGCCAGTTTAGGAATTTTCGATATTTTGCAGAGACGCATTGTATGCGTCTGGAAACTGCTATGCGTAATGAAAATGTTTACAAAACAAAGAGACGCATGCAATGCGTCTCTACATTAACATTATCAACAGATGCAGTGGCGAAGCGCCGGAAAAGGCTCATTAGCCCATTGCACAACAACCACAACCGCCGCCCGCCTTGTTTCCTGCGGGGGCAGGATTGCCGTTGCCTGTTCCTGAGGCTCCAAAAACGGAAAATATTTTTTCAACGTGTTCGCTTCGGCAGGAAGGGCAGAATAGCATTTTTTGTTCAGAGGTGCTTTTAAAATATTCCTCAAATGTTATGTTGCATTTATTGCATTTAAATTCATATACGGGCATACTGCTTTCTCCATTATTAAGGTAAATAAGAGACAGGGTTAACAGGTTTATCTTTTACATATATTTTAAAGTGAATTTCTTTTGTGCTGCTTTCCTTTGTGAGGGGATCAAAAGTGGCAATTGTCTGCCCTTGTTCAATATAGTTTCCCTCGCTGACAATTGGTATGCAATGGACGCCGTATAAAGTTCTTACTTCCCCATCATGTTTGATTACGACCACATAAAAATTATTGTCCGAACCGGAAACTGCTTCTACCGTTCCTTTTTTTGCCGCAACGATTTCTTGTCTTGAATGGGGTTGTATACTTATACCCATAAACTTTTTGCCGTTTCTTGTTTGATTAAAATGCGATACGATATCCCCTTTTACGGGCCAGATAAAACCTTTTGAAGAAACTACCCGGTTTTGAGACGGCATTGCGCTTACTGTTGGGTTGCTATATGTATAGGAAACATTGTTCGAAGGAATAGTAATTTTCTGTCCTATCTTTAAATCCCGTATATCTTTTATTTGATTTGCCGCCACAATTGACTCGACCGACACACCGTAATTTTTTGAAATACGCCACAATGTATCCCCTTTCATAATCGTATAGGTAGTCAACGCCTTTTGTGGTTCTTCAGAAGCTACCGGCTTTTCTTTAAGCAATGGAATTTCCGTTTTTTCTTTTTGAGTGGCGCACCCACCCAGAAAAAACAATGCAGACACGGCTGAGAGAAAGATGATATAAACGTTACGTAAATAACTTTTTATGCTATTCATATTAAGAGGTCTTTCATCCTTAGTCCTTCATTAACTACCGATTGCCGACTGTAGATTGTAGACTGTAGAATTGCCTACTGCTTAAGACACTATTTTATAATGGCGTCTTTTCGAACAATGGGTTTTTTCTTTTTATTTGTTGATGTTTTCCTGTGCTGATAATCGAAATCGGCTAACCGATGTTCACTGTTCGGGAAATTATCACCGAGATAAGACTGGCGTGCGACCGGATTATTTAATATTTCCTGTGTTGTGCCTTTTGCGACAACCTCGCCTTCGCTGATAATATATGAATGAGAGGTAATGCTCAGCGCCTCCCGGACATTGTGGTCGGTAATAAGAATGCCGATGCCCTTATCTCGGAGTTTTAAAACGATTTCCTGCACCTCATTTACCGCAATAGGATCCACACCGGTGAAGGGTTCGTCCAGCAAAATCATGGAAGGAGAGCTTGCAAGCGCCCGCGCAATTTCAAGACGCCTTCTTTCTCCGCCGGAAAGGGTAAATGCCTTATGTTTTGAAAGCGATTTCAAATTGAATTCGGTAAGCAAATCGACAAGTAATTTGTATTTTTCATGAGAATTGTATCTGTGGGTTTCCAGGATCGCCAGAATATTTTCTTCCACCGTTAAACGCTGGAAAACAGACGGTTCCTGGCATAAATATCCCATGCCTTTACGCGCCCGCAAATATATAGGCATATGGGTAACGTCTTCGTCTTGAAATATTACCCTTCCGCTATCCGGTCGGATAATTCCAATAACCATATTGAAAGAGGTGCTTTTCCCTGCCCCGTTTTGGCCAAGCAATCCGACTATCTCGCCTCTGTTTATTTCGAAACTGACATTGTTTACAACAGTGCGTTTACCGAAAGATTTTGTTAACCCTTCTGTTCGGAGTAAGTTCATATCTATTTAATAAAGTTGATGTTTTCTAATGGCCAGAATACAAAAAATGCCTTCCCTATAACATTCTTTCCTGGAACAAACTTCCACACGCGGCTATCGTTACTGTTTCTGCTGTTGTCCCCTAATACAAAATAATCTTTTTCCTTCAATTGAATTGGCTGGGAAGTGCCATAGGTATCGTCCGAAAGGCGTGTATAATAAATGTCGTGATATATTTGAATATTGTCATACTTCACCTTTGCGTTCGTCCCGCCAAAACGCACCTTGCTTGAGTCAAATGGGCGGAACGCGGGGATACTCCCGTTATAATAGTCGAATGAAAATACATTAACGTCATTTACTTTAAGCGATACGATATGATCTACATTGGAAAATTCTATCTTATGTGTCTGGTTGACGGTTAAATGAAAATCTTTTTCCACTACAACATTATTTGATCTCGAAAGAGTACACTTGTTTGCGATATCTTCGATGGGAATACTGGCGGAAAAGACCTCTTCATTTTTTTCAAGAACAAATTCCAATCGATGCGACCCTTTTGCCGGAGTAACGTTAAGGCTTATTTTGATGTCTCCCACTTCATTTTCTCCGGAACGGTTATTGTAACCGTTCTGATCGGATATTTGTTGCCCAAAAGTAACCAGCGACGTCCCGGAATTATCTTTATTCAGATTATTCAATGACAGTGATTTCTCAGTGACATTCCAAAATTCATTGTCTATTATCCAGGTAGGAACCACTTCTTCATGTATGGTGTAATTACCGTTATAAACAGGCATCCATAACGCATTCTGTGCTTTTTCAGGTTTTCTTTGTATTTTGTCGTTTATATAAATATCACCATTTACGATCTGCAGCTTTTCACCCGGCAATCCAATCAGCCGTTTAATATAATTCTTCTTCTTTTTTGAAAATTTTGTAGAACCACACCGCGGACAGGATAAACTGTCACGCCATTTTACATCAGGTATCAGAACCGAACAGTTTTTACATTTTATATCATAGAACGGATAGACAAAGACCATGACGTCCCAGCGTTTCGGTTTGGTAAATGTATACCAGAATTTATTTACCAGTATTCTGTTACCGCCATGCGTGACCCGGTTTGACAAATCCTTCCATGCTATTTTTGTTTGGCAAGCGGGGCATGTGCCTTTTCTCCATAGCCAGGGGGGCCAGTTGTATCGGATCTTGCCATTGCATGCAGTGCAGTAAAGAGAGGTATTTATTTCAAATTGGCAATTGGGGCAGGTAGCGGTCTCGCTTTGGCGGTCGGCATAGAAACTCCAGTTACAGTTAGGGCAACTGACGTCCTTATGCACACCCAACAGAGTAGGCGCCATCGATCCTGTTGGAATTTTAAATGCTTCTACGACAAAATAACGGATAGCGAATGCCAATGCCACCGCTATGGCTATTGATTCTATATTTTCGCGTAACTTATGTTTACGCTTTTTCTTTTTATCCGGCAAATCTGTCTTTTTAGTGTTTTCCTTATTTTTGAACACAAACCACCCTTTTTTATTCATCATCATCAATCGACAGTACGGACAAGAATGCTTTCTGGGGTATTTCCACGTTTCCCACCGATTTCATACGTTTTTTCCCTTCTTTCTGTTTTTCAAGAAGTTTCCTTTTTCTCGTAATATCTCCGCCGTAACATTTGGCCGTAACATTTTTAGCAATAGGTTTAATGGTCTCCCTGGCAATTACCCTGCTCCCGATAGCTGCCTGCAGTACCACTTCAAACAGGTGTCTGGAAATCTCTTTTTTTAACTTCTTCACCTGTTTTCTTCCTCTGACCTCTGCATCCTTTTTGTGTACTATGGTTGAAAGGGCGTCTACTCTTTTCCCGCCAACCAGGATATCTAATTTTACAAGATCGGCAGATTCGTATCCTATTAAGTCGTAATCCAATGTTCCATAGCCTCTTGTGGCTGATTTCATTTTATCAAAAAAATCAAAAATGATTTCCGCTAAGGGCAGTTCGTATACAAGAATCGCACGTTTTTCACTTAAATATTCAGTGCTTTTGTATCTGCCCCTTCTTGCTTCAGCAAGTTGCATGATAGCGCCTAAATATTCTGTAGGCAAGACAAAACTTGACCGCACCATTGGTTCGCGAAATTCATCTATTTCATTTACCGGAGGAACACTTTCAGGATTATCGACTCTGATTACTTCTTTATTTGTTTTTAAAATTTCATAGGTTACGTTAGGCGCCGTCTGCACTATATTGATATGACTTTCCCGTTCCAGACGTTCCTGAACGATATCCATATGTAAAAGCCCGAGAAATCCGCACCGGAAACCGAATCCCAACGCCTGAGAAGTTTCAGGGATAAAGCTGAAGGAAGAATCGTTCAGGCTTAAACGTTCCAGTGCCTCACGAAGCACTTTAAAATCAGCATTGTCCACAGGATAGATACCGCAATAGACCATTGGTATTGGCTGCCGGTAGCCTGTTAACGGTTTTTCCGCTTTTTCCTTGTTTAAGGTGACAGTATCGCCTACTTTAACATCGTGAATGGACTTAATATTGGCAATGCAATATCCTACTTCACCGGTAAACAGTCCGTTTTTGGGTGCCATTTTTGGTTTAAAGACGCCGACCTCTTCCACCTTAAACGAACGCCGTGTTTTTATCATGAATATTTCATCGCCCACTTTTAACGATCCGTCAAAGACACGCAGATAAATAATGACGCCCCTGTACGCATCATACTCCGAATCGAAAATTAACGCCCGCAGCGGCCCACTGGGATCGCCTTTTGGCGGTGGGATATATTTAATAATAGCGTCAAAAATCTGATCAACGCCTTCTCCGCTCTTTGCGCTCACCATTAATGCCTCTTCAGAGCTAATGCCCAGGGTCTTTTCCATTTCAGCTAATACCTCATAAGGGCGTGACTGCGGCAAATCAATTTTACTTACCACAGGGATAATTACCAGATCATGTTCCATTGCAAGGTAGGTATTGGCGACTGTCTGCGCCTCCACACCCTGCGAGGCGTCCACCAGCAGCAAAGCCCCTTCGCATGAACCCAGACTTCTCGATACTTCATAGCTAAAATCAACATGGCCCGGGGTATCGATGAGGTTTAAATTATACTCTGTTTCCCCGCGCCTGAGCGTCAATGCCACCGCACTTGCCTTTATGGTAATGCCGCGTTCACGTTCCAAATCCATATCATCAAGCATCTGATTCCGGAATTCTCTCGTAGATATCGCCTGCGTCCTTTCCAGAAGGCGGTCTGCCAGGGTTGACTTTCCGTGATCGATATGTGCAATTATGCAGAAATTTCTAATTCTTTCAGTAGACATCCGGCAGCTCCTATTATTCCCGCATCAGTACCAAGTTGTGAAAATAGTATTTTCGTATCCTTATATGATGCCTTTAAAACCCTTTCTTCTATTGTCCGTTTAACCGGACGCATTAACAATTCTCCGGAACCAATCAGGCCACCTGACAATACAACAGCCCCGGGATTCAATATGTGTATGATATTAACGATAGCAATGCCGAGATAGCGTCCTGTTTCTTCAATGATACTCAACGATGCACCATCTCCCTGTACGGCAGCTTCATTGATCCTCTTAGCGGTAATTTCCTCATCCTTTTTTAATAATGAAGCCTTGCCGCTTTCCAATAACTCCCTGAATCGTCTTACCATGCCAGGCGCGGATGCATACACCTCAATACATCCATAATTGCCGCAATTACACAGAGGGCCGTCTGTTTGTATCGACATATGGCCTATTTCTCCGGCAGTATTATTTATTCCCCGCCACAACTTATTATCCAGGATAATGCCGCCACCGATTCCCGTACCCAGCGTTAACATTACCAATGAACTGACGTCTTTCCCGGCCCCTACCCATTTTTCTCCCCAGGCGGCTGCATTTGCATCATTTTCCAGGATGCAGGGCAAACCAAATGTATCGGATATAATTTTTTTAATGGGGATATCACGCCATTTGGATAAATTTGGTGAAAACAAAATAGTCTCGCCTTTTTTATCAATAAGTCCGGGAGAACCAAGCCCTATACCAAGAATATCGGACTTCTCAATGCGGACATTTTTTATTATTCCGGCGATAAGTTCACATATTTGATGGGAAATTACCTGTGATTCCGCATGGGCGTTCGTTTTTATTGAAAATTGATACAAAATGTTGCCATCCCGCCCAACAATGCCGGCTTTTAAATTAGTGCCGCCTAAATCCACGCCGATGATATATTTGCACAAATCCAGCACCTTTATTGGTAAACCCCTGCTTACGGTTTAAAAAAAATCATTTTACAAATAATTTTATAAATGGTAAATGGTAACAAAAGTATTGCGGCAAATCAAGGCATATAAAGCTATCAGGCTGAAACGTAATAGGACGTAACACCATGCATCATGCGGGGTTAAAAGTGCATGGCGGTGCGGATAAAAGCTTCATTTTGCCGGGAAATAACGACTGCCCTCAGGCACCAGTCTCCAATATCCAATCTCCGGTCTCCAATCCCCAGTCATCAATCTGCAATTTGCCGACTGCCGACTGCCGACTGTAGATTGCCGATTGCCTATTGCCGACTGTATCTGGAGAATTTCATTGTCCGTTTCACAAGAATCATATAAAGTTTTAATCTGCAAACAATGCACGTAGGGGCGAAGCATTTGCCCGTTTGGGTATGAACGCATTTATGACAATCTATAGCAAATGCTTCGCCTCTACACTATTCAGCATTCAGAACAACTATTCGAGGTAAGGCAATATGGCGCCATATTATCTTGCAATTATTACCGCTATTCTCTGGGGTACCGTTGCTTTTTTAGAAAAGGTAGGGCTTTCTTCTGTTGAACCTATGACGGCTTATATAGTGCGAAGTTCGGGCGTAGTCATTGGTGTTATTATTATCGTGTTGTTTACTTCAAATCTGTCAGCCGTCGGGAGGATGGGAATCAAGTCCATTTGCTGCCTTGTGCTTGCAGGTCTTTTGGCGGGTTTTATAGCACAGGTGATATTTTTTAAGGCAATTAAAACGGGGGAAATTTCAAAAGTTGTTCCTATTACCAGCAGCGCCCCGTTGTTTACCTTTCTTTTTGGTTGTATTTTTTTGGGAGAGGAGGTTACCTTTTCCAAAGTTATGGGTATGCTGTTAATTTTAGGGGGGCTGATGTTGCTTCGTTAGAAAGCACCCTTATAGTTTTTTTTATTGAAAGAAACATATTCAATAAGTAAAATCCTGCGCGTGAGAAAAGCAGCTATTTTTGATATCGACGGAACAATAATTAAGGGTATTTCCTCCGAAAGGGTTTTATTTTATTATCTTCTGGAAAAGAGGGTAATAAATTTCAGTAGTCTGTTGCGTTTTGCCGCAGCTTTTCTCCGGAAATGTTTCAGTTTAAAGGGGCTGTCTTTCAGAAAGAATAAATACTATCTAAAGAATAATGATTATGAAAATATTATTGGCAATATAGACGAATGTTTTCATAAGCGAATATTGCCGCATATATCGGAATATGCGTTACAGGAAATAAAGAGACTGAAAAATGAAGGATATCTGATCATTTTACTATCAGGTACGCTGAGTCCAATGGTAGAATGCTTTACAAAAGTTTGCAATGCCGATATTGGGATAGGTACTAAACTTGCCGTTGACAATGAAGGCAGGATTACCGGTGAGATTGACGGCATCCATTCTTACTGCGGCGGGAAGGTGAAGATTATTGAACGCCTTGTTTCAGAATATAGTTTGGATCTTTCATCTTCCTATGGTTTTGGCAACGCATATGTGGATGTAAAATTTTTGCGTATAGTGGGATACCCGGTAGCGGTAAACGCAAGTCCTATGCTTTGGTTGTATGCCAGGGCGAATCAGTGGAAAATGGTCACTTTTTAAGGGGATAGCAAATGAATATATACAATATTATGAAAGAAAGACGGAGTGTGCGTTCTTACAAGAAAGAGTCTGTTCCTGAAGAAAAACTGGAACGAATACTGGAGGCGGCAAGAAATGCGCCAAGCGCCGCCAACCGCCAACCGGTATGCTTCTTTGTGATTAAGAATGAGAATGTGAAAAAACAACTGAAAGAAGCGTATAGCGAAGAATGGTTTTACACCGCCCCTGTGATAATTGGCGTATGCAGTATTCCGGAAGTAGCGTGGAAACGAGGTGACGGAAAAAATTATGCGGATATAGACGCCGCAATAGCGATGGACCATCTCATCCTTGCCGCCACAGAAGAGGGACTGGCTACTTGCTGGGTTGCCGCTTTTAAGATATCTGTCGTAAAATCAGTCCTTCATCTTCCGCCCGGCATTGAACCTGTTGCGTTTACGCCGCTTGGTTATCCTGAAATTATGCCTGACCCTACTCATCGTAAATCGCTGAAAGAATTGACAAAATATATATGATGTATGGGAATTTGGCAAGTTCCCTCTTAGGAAAGGATTAGGGGGTAGTCCCTTTTCAAATACCGGTACAATCCTGAAGGGGTGAACTGTTACGACAATTATTTATTTATGAACTATGCATTTCAGGATGCGCAGGACGCTTATGGAAAGAATCTGCCATTTGCCGTAAAATACAAGGGCTATTTTGGGATTAATGTAGCGCCTTGCAGGTGTATGTAAATACCAACCTCATGGATCGTTTCAGCGACCAAATTCTTTGCCGGTACCGCTTTCTCCGGTGATTAACGCGGTAGTGTTTGCACATCTGCCAGATTTTTAATAGTCGCTAAAAACCGATTGCATTTTTTCTGATCTGCTGATAACTACGATGAAATTTATTTGATTCAATGTGGCTATTATTTGCTGTTTCTTCTGATACGGATTTGTCTTTTACCACCAGTACTATCCCGATAATAGCGCCTTTTTCGTTAAGAAGCGGAGAAGTCGTAACATTAACTATTTGATTCATATTGCTGCTTTTCTGACATTGCACATAGAACATTTCTTTTGTTTGCTTATTTCTCAAAGTTTTTGCAATCGATAGAAGGCATTTTCCGCTACAATGTTCAGTATATGTGATAAATTTCCTGCCTTTTGCACTATCGGCCAGATCACATATTCTCATGGCCAAATCGTTTGCTTATAATATGGTCAGGTCTTTGTTCATGATAATTATCGCATCATTTACGCTTCTGAGTACGGCCTTCATATTGAAATAATTGTTTTTTTTCTATCAAGCGCTATCTTTTTCTCTAACGCTTTCTTCGTAATATTTAACAGTTGCTCCTGCGTTACAGGCTTAGGAATATAATTGAAGGCGACAAGCCTCACCGCTGATGTGGTGCTTTCAATTTCCGGAGCGGCGGTAATAATAATAACCTAACAGTTCATATTTTTACGTCTGATAGCTTCAGGAATCTCTATACCCGTTTTCCCCTTTAAGACAATATCGGTAAATACCACATCGTAGTTTGTTTTTTTCAAAGCTGACAACGCATCCTTATAATTCTCAACAGTATCAACGTCATACCCTTCATCTGAGAGAAATTCCCTGAAGGTATACTCTGTATGCTTTCTTCGTCATCAATGACTGATATTTTCGCTTTCATTCTGACCCTCTTACATTATAAAAAACCGTCGTCATAATGTCTGGTTCAACACGAACAAACAAAGTTTGTCAATGCCACCCTTATTTTTAATTGAAAATTTGTAACAATTTGTTTTTTTTGAAAAATTCCAATAATATCGATGCTTCGCCCCTACACTAAGCATACTATCAAACGGATGTTCACACCAATTTAAAAAAATGCCGTAAAAGCCTTATATTTATTGGCTTTTACGTCACAAAGCAAGTTTTTTTCGTGACTGCCCTATAATCCCGGCAACTTTATCTGCAACGCCTCTAAATTAAAGGGTCAGGCCGGATTTGTGATACTTATACTCAAGGAGTTCACAAAATGTGATTTCAGGAATGCTATAACTATTTATGTCAACAGAAGTTAAATCTAATTTCAAAAATCCATATTTGTGAACTCTTACAGTATATATTGCCTGATACTTTTCTGTCATCACCGTAATAAATAAGCATTTGACATTAACGGCACGTTCTTTTTAAAATAGCCTATGTTATTTTTATGTTTTATAAATACTGTGATACTTTGTATTTACCATTTTCACCTAACGGTAATGATTATTTAATGCCTGTCAGTGAAGAAAAACAGAAAAAAGGTCAAACAATGAAGCACAGTATTCGTATTGCAAATGATTTTTAGTGTAATTTAAGGAACTATTATGGACAATTCACATTTCTTTTTTAGATTCAATTGCTCTGGAGGCATTATTTCAATGATAAAATCTATGTTTCCCCCTTTTCGGGCTTGTGAAATAGCTACTGCCGGATTTCTACAAAGATTTGTTTCCCATTTATTATTGTATAAAACTAAAAGCATATTTATTATAGCCAGTTTATTTTTGGTTTTTGCATTCCATTCGTTGGCAGATGCAAAAAGTAAAGAAATTTTGGGCCGGGTAGAGAAGATTCTTGTTTTCCCCGGGAACATTGTTTTAAAAGCAAAAGTAGATACCGGCGCCAAAACCTGTTCCATAAATGCCCCTGTTTATACCTTATTTGAGCGGGATGGTGAAAAATGGGTGAAATTTGAATTGATAAATGAAAAAGGAGAAAAGTTGAATATTGAGGAAAGGGTCATACGCACAGCAACAGTAAAGCGTATAGGAATGCCGTCAGAAAAACGCCCCGTTATTAAACTTGGCATTTGCATAGGAGGTATTTATAAGGAGGTTGAAGTAACTCTTTCAAACAGGACACGGTTTATGTATCAGATGCTTATAGGGAGAAATTTTTTGCTGGACGATTTTTTCATAGATGTATCCTCCACCTATTCCAAAGAACCAAAATGCGAGAGTGTTTTCGGCGATGAATAGAACACATTTTTACTTTTTTATCTTCAGCCTCTTACTCATAAGCTGTGGTTTGATCGCCTATAAATATTTTGTATTTGGTTTTCCTATAGTCCCGGAGGAAAAGGCTAATTTTTGGAATATTGAAGTTCATGTTTCCTTTGATGCACAGAACGAACCGGCAAAGGTGGTGTTATTCTTGCCCGGATATTCAAGAAACTTTATTATTTCATCTGAAAATTTTGTCTCGAGGTCTTATGGTATAACCACTTCTACCGACAACATTAACCGGAGCGCAACATGGGCTATTCACGAGGCAAGTAAGCGTCAGGTGCTTCTCTACCGCATCCAGGTGAATAAAGTAAAAGTAAGAAATCCTCCGGATAGCGCACCCCCTCTTGAATGGGAAGTTCCTGAATTTTTGGAACCTAATCGGTCAGCAGCCAACGCCCTTCTTGTTGAAATCCTGAGAAAATCAGCAGATACTGATTCTTTTGTGATGAAATTATTCAAGCTTCTGAATGCCCAACCGCCAGATGAAAACGTTGCGATTCTTTTGGACAAAGAAGTTTCTGTGGATAAAAAGGTAGAATTAGCGGTTCAATTGCTTGCTCTTGCAGGCATTCCTGCCAGGGTAGTAAATGGTATTAAAGTAACCACCAGAACAAACGATGCGAAAATAGAAAGGTGCATAGAAGTGTATAGTGGCGGGAAGTGGACGGGTTACGATCCGGTTTCAGGAACATCATTAATTTCCGGGAACTATCTGGACTGGTGGAGGGGAACAAAACCATTAGTACAGTTATCCGGCGGGAAAAATCTGAAAACAAATATTTCTGTAGGTCTTCAGGAAGAGGATGCTATCAATGCCGCTATAAAAAGGGCGGAAACAATGAACCCGTATTTATTAAATTTTTCTTTATTCAGCTTGCCGCTCCATTTTCAGGCAGTTTATCATCTGTTGCTGCTCATTCCTATTGGCGTTTTATTTTTGGTTATCCTGCGAAATGTTATTGGTATTGAGACATTTGGCACTTTTATGCCTGTGCTTATCGCTCTGTCTTTCAGGGAAACACATTTAATTTCAGGTATTATATTATTTAGCATACTGGTTGCGATTGGAATGGCTGTGCGTTTGTATCTTGAGAATTTCAGGCTCCTGATGGTATCCCGTCTCGCATCCTTACTTATTATCATTATTATATTCATCGGGATATTCGATATTTTATTCTACAAACTTCATATTGAGATAGGACTCTCCATCTCAATATTCCCAATAGTCATTCTCACTATGACGATAGAACGAATGACCATTACGTGGGAGGAACGGGGGTCTAAAGCCGCATTGCAACAATGTGTGGGAAGTTTAATCGCCGCTTCCATTGTATACTTTTTTATGTTTAACAAATATAGCAGACACTTAATATTCGTATATCCGGAGATGCTTTTGCAGATACTGGCAATCGCCATGCTTTTGGGCAGGTATAAAGGGTACAGGTTAGTAGAGTTATTCCGTTTTAAGGAGTTTAATAAGATAAAATAATGATTCCAAAACTCATAAAACAATTGCATAAATTAGGAATTGTTGGAATTAATCGCCGTAATATCGATTATATCTCAAAGTATAATAAGCGGTGCCTATACCCGCTTGTGGATGACAAATTACTTACCAAGAAACTTGCAATACAGGCGGGCATTAACGTCCCCGAATTGTATGCCGTTGTAGCAGTAAACCATCAGGCACGGGATATACATGCCATTCTCAAAAAACATTCCACATTCGTTATTAAACCTGCCCATGGGAGCAGTGGAAATGGCATAATCGTTATCACCGGCCATTCTAAGAAAGGATATCGAACCCTGGGAAGGATGATCGTTAGTGAAGAGTTCCTTGAAAATCACATTTTAGAGATTCTTAGCGGCGTATATAGTATAGGAGGACATACCGATAGGGCGTTCGTAGAATATACGGTGCAGCTTGCCCCATTTTTCAGAGACCTTACCTATCAGGGAATGCCTGATATTCGCATTATTGTTTTTCTCGGAGTGCCGGTTATGTCAATGATGCGCCTGCCAACACATTTATCGAATGGCAAAGCAAATTTGCATCAGGGTGCAATAGGCGTTGGTATTGATATAGCAACAGGTATCACCACTACAGGGGTATGGTTTAATGATATTATTACGGAACACCCGGATACAGGTATTGAAATAACCGGCATAAAGATCCCAAACTGGGAGAATTTATTGAACCTGGCCGCACGGTGTTACCAACTCACAGGATTAGGTTATCAGGGAATAGATATTGTTATTGACAGAGACAAGGGGCCTATGCTCTTAGAATTGAATGCGCGTCCGGGTCTCAACATCCAAATCGCCAATTGCGCAGGATTATTGCCGCGTCTGAAAATCGTTGAGCAACGCTACAAAGAACTAAACACTTTGGAAGAAAGGGTTTCCTTCATACAAAATATTTGTAATATTTCAGCATAGATATACTCAAAGGGTTCACAAAATGTGATTTCAGAAATGCTATAACTATCTATGTCAACAAAAGTTAAATCTAATTTTAGAAATCCCTGTTTGTGAACTCTTACAGTATAGAAATGTTACTGATGGGTCTGCTTCGTCCATTCGGCATGCTCGGGACACAGGCTTTGACCCATCCCACATAATTCTCTCTCTTATTCGGAAGACAATGGATTTACACGAGGGTATAATATAAATCGCGCTGTTTCGCCTGGTAGCCGGCGTCGTTTATCAAAAATTCAATTTCCTCTTTTTCCATGGTATAACTTACTCCCGCTGCCTTCACAACATTTTCCTCAATCATTGTGCTCCCCATGTCATTCGCACCGAATTTTAAAGAGAGTTGCGCTATTTTAGCGCCTTGTGTGACCCATGATGCCTGGATATTCTCAATGTTATCAAGATACAGCCGGGAAATGGCTAAGGTTTTTAAATAATCATGACTGCCGGAAAGAGCGTTTTCCAATTGTGTGTTTTTCGGTTGAAATGTCCATGCGATAAAGGCGGTAAACCCGCCTGTTTTATCCTGGAGCTGCCGGATTTTTTCAAAATGTTCGATGCGTTCTTCCGTAGTTTCGATATGGCCAAACATCATTGTAGCAGTCGTTTTCATGCCCTGTTCATGGGCAGATTGCATCACGTCCAGCCATTCCCGCGCAGAACATTTATTTGGGCTTATGATTTTTCTGCAACGATCCGTCAATATTTCAGCGCCGCCGCCTGGAATGGAATCAAGCCCCGCTTCTTTTAATATACGTATCACTTCCGGCATTGGTAGGGTATTTAGATGGGAAAAATGCATTATCTCCGGAGGAGAAAAGGCGTGTATGTGTATATCGAAGTTTTTCTTAATGGAGAGTAATAAATCAGTATAAAAATCTATCTTTAGCGTTGGGTGCAGTCCCCCTTGCATGAGTATCTGCTTACCGCCTAATGCTAAAGTTTCTTCTATTTTTTTATAAAGCTCCTTTTTTGAAATGATGTATCCATCACTATGTTCAATATTTTTATAAAAGGCGCAGAATTTGCACCCTGATGTGCAAATATTCGTATAATTGATGTTTCTGTCAATAATGTAGGTACGGAAGTTTTCCGGGTGTTTCATCTTGCAGACCTCGTCAGCAGCAATTCCCAACATGAGAAGCTCTTTATATTCAAAGAGACATGCACCTTCATCAGCAGTTATTCTTTTATTTTGTACCGGTTTTAAAAGTACTTCCTGCAGATGCTTGTCTGCCGGGCAGTAATCAGGTGTCATTAAATATAACCCTTTCTCCTTTGGGCGCTAATTCTATTGCTACCGCACACTGGTAAAATTTCTTAAGCCCTTGTATCTCCTCCTTCTCTAAATCGTATTGAATAGCATTTGTAAGATAATGCAGGCATGTATCGAATGATATATTAAGCCGTTTTGCTTCAGACACGGCAATTTCTTTTATGTGCTGAATGCCCATTTTTTTTGAGTTCAACAGTAATTCGTTTAGTCCGGGTATTTTTCTCCCTCGTTTCACCACCCAGACCGCATAAACAAAAGGCAGTCTTGTATATTCATACCATGCCTGTCCGAGGTCTAAGGTAACGTACCCATTGTCTGCCGCCTTGATAGCGTTATCGCCAATAATTAAAACAGCATCTGCCCTTGTTTCAGCAATGTTATACTGTTCATTAAATTGCGTGTACCCGGGCGTAAGGTGATATTGACCATGTAAAATAATCCTTGTAAGTGCGCGGGAAGTTAATGAACTTGTGTCTAATGCCGCAGTTTGTATGTTTGCAATCGGTACTTTAGAAAATATCTTAACGCTTTCAACCGCCCCGTGGGAAGCGATTGCTATATGCGGTATAATTGCAAAACACCCATTCCTGAAATATTCAATGGAAGGAATGAGGGCTACATCAATACGATCATTGTTCAGCATGCCAGGCAAAAGCGAAGGCACTTCAAATAACAATTCTATGGAATCTTTATGGCATTCAAGTCCATATATCAAAGGCTTTGCGTTCATATAAGGGACAATGCCTATCCTGATCTTTTCTGTCATATTGCACTTGCCTAAATCTTTATTCTTAGATAAACTAGCCTCTATTACTTTACTTTTCATACAGGCCCTGAAGCTATATTACTTAACATATTCCTAAACTGGCATAGCCAGCACCAATCAAGCATGAAATACGAAAGGCGGAACTACAGATTACATAGATTACATAGATTAAAAAATTTACCACAAGTGAAACATTTTATATGACTATTGTATTTTCTTCAATAGAGAATTACATTGACGTTATTATTAAAAAGGAATTTTACACCAATGAATAAATCACATACTGTTGCCCTGCTGGCAAAACGAGTCTTCTTTTGTTTTATGCTATTACTCCCTTTGTGTAAGTTGCTTAATGGTAATTTGGTATTCGCAGAAGGACAAACGAAATTTGCGCAGGATTTTTTTGACGTTGCTGAACCGATCACACTTAAAGATCCGCTGGCGGTCATCCTGGGCGCAATTGACAACGATGGAGCGTTTGTTTTTACGTATGCCGATGCGGTAAAGTTTGCCGGACATTCCTGTCCTGCAGTTGCCGGTGCGTACAAATCAACCCAATTGGCGCTGAAGGCATTATACGGCAAGGAGACGCCGGTAAGGGGAAATATAAGTGTGACCATCATGGGTGGCGTCGATGAAAATGTAAACGGGCCAATATCACAGATTGTGTCCATGATAACCGGCGCAGCCGCCGAGAACGGTTTTAAGGGCTTTGGCCCTGCCGGAAAATATGGACGGTACAATTTGATGTCATTTGCTCCTGAACAAAAGACAGATACAAAAGCAACGTGTACATTGTTATTTCAGCGAAGGGACACGGGGAAAACGGTTGAAATCACTTACGACCCGGCACTGGCACATGCGGATGAACGCATGGAAAAACTTATGCCTTTGGCGCTCTCCGGCAAAGCAACTGATGAACAAGCAAGGTTGTTTGGCAATCTGATGCAGGAGCGGGTAAAAACTATCCTTTTTCAACCACCGGAAGGCACGTTTATTATCAGGGAGAAACAATAATGCTTTCGATGAAAGGCGCTATTATTTATACCGGCAAAGAGGTCATAAAAGACGCTTTCATTAATTTTGACCACAATACGGTAGCTAACGTTTCAAATACACGTCAGGGAGAAATGCTTGGTGAGTATCCGGTAATCACCCCTGCATTTATTGATCCCCATTGCCATATAGGGATGTGCAGGGCAGGAGAACCTGCGAGTGAAGAAGAAGCAAATGAGAAAATGGATACATTTTTAACACTTGCAAACGCCATTGATTCCGTACAAATGGATGATGTATCTTTCGCCGACTCAATAGAAGCAGGCATACTTTATTCCTGTGTTTTGCCAGGCAGCGGGAATATTCTTGGCGGTAGCTCGGCGGTTATCCGCAACTACGGAAGCACAACCACAAACGCCCTCATCAGGGAAGCGCCAATTAGCATAAAAGCGGCGCTGGGATACAATCCCATGTCAACACGTGAATGGAAGGGAAAACGCCCATATACACGCATGGGCGCTTTGGCCCTCTTTAGGGAAAAACTATATGCCGTAATAAAAAAAATGGAAAAAATAGCGAAGGGCACAGAAATGAAAGATATAGATTTTTCCCGTGAAGATGAAATCCTGCGTGACATTCTCTGCGGAAAAATAGTATTGAGGGTACACGTACATAAGACGGACGATATCGAATCATTTCTGCGGTTTGCAGACGAATTCAAGGCAATACACCCTGAGTATGCCATAAAGTTTACCATTGACCACGCATGCGATGTTCATAAAATTGATATATTCCATAAATTAAGGGAAAGAAATATACCTGTTATTTACGGGCCTATGGATTCACTGGCGTATAAGGTAGAATTAAAACACGAAAACTGGAAAAACCTGCGATACCTCTTGGAATCAAACGTATCGTTCGGCCTCATGTCAGACCATCCAGTAATATTACAGAGAATGATTCTTTTGCAACTGCGCTGGTTTATTCGTTTCGGATTAAGCAAACAACAGGCAATTGAAATCATCACGGCAAAAAATGCATGGATACTGGGAATAGATACAATATTAGGCTCTTTAGAACCTGATAAATGGGCGTCATTTGTATGCTGGAACGGAGACCCGTTTGATCTAACCAGCTATCCCGTTACTGTGTATGGTGAGGGACGTTTGCTTCATCTTTAGATTTACGATTTACGAATTACGATTTAAAATCGTAATTCGTACTTCGTTTTTTTTATCTCAGTTTTTATCAGGGTTCATGAGTAAATTCAATACTTCCTGATAAGCCTTTGGTTTTTGTTCCGCTTGTTTCAAATACGTAATTAACATCTTTTTTGCTTCTTCGATTCTATTTTTTTCTTCCGGTTTAAGGGAGATTTCTTCTTTTTCGTAATCCCTCACTACATCCCCTGAAATATCTTCACCCCTGTCGGACAACAATTCGAGTTCCTCGCGATAAACCTCTGCCCGGCGTTCTAACAATTTCCGATAAGCGTTAAGGGTATTTTTTGCATCTTCAATCCGGACCTCCATTTCTCTTTTCAGGATATCTCCCTCTTTTCCCCGGTTTTCCACCTCTTTCTCCCGTGCGTCAGCGGACAATGAAGTAACTTCCTCATAATAAGACGAACTGCCTATTTGTCCCAAATAGTCGTTAAGCGTCTGCACAGCGTCTTCATATTTCTCACTTTCAACCTGAATGGCGCTGCGTAAATAATATACGTCGGGCGATAGTCTTGTCCCCAATGACATGAGTTTTTCAAAACAGATCTCAGCGTTAATATAATCGCCCTTATCCATGTATTTTTTTGCGTTTAGAAAATACTTATTTGCCAGTATCTCTTTCTGCCATTGAGCATCTGCCACAATGCGCATTTCTGAAGGCTTATTTGATTCTTCGTGCAAATCCGCTAATGCAAGGGTTTCAATATACTTCCAGTATTCGATTCTTTCTTTTATTTTCTTGCGGATTGAATCGTCTTCATCTGAATGCGGGTTATCAAGCTGTACCGCATCTGTATTTAAAAAAATCTCCCATCCTCTGATTTTATCTCTCAGCGGTATATTGCTTGTATCCATATCTGCCATGGCGTCATATACATCCTTTATTTGAAACAATAATGAATCCCATTGTCCCCTTTCCTGATTATTTTTTACCTCCTTACTCATGCAGATTTTCCATGGTGTATGTATGAAAACAACCGTGCAAAAGAAAACTATAAATAGTTTACCGATGGTTTTTATTGATTTGTGTATCATGTTTTTTAGTAATAGATAAAGAGTGATTGATAGAGTGGCATGGCCACGGAAAAAAATGTAAAAAGAACCATGCTGGGCATTGTGAACGGAATACGTTGTAAAATTATGGCGTCTCAACTTCCAGTTCAGGCTTTTTGTATTCTTCGTTTACGGTTGGTGTCTCCTTTGTTTCAGCATCTTTTTTTCCATAAATGGCATATTTATGATTACCGAAAAGTACATACCACATAATAAACATAATCAGGCCCGCAAATAATTTATTCCAACCCTTTCTGTTTCTTAAATTATCGATGGTTCCCATATCTTATTTCCCTCCTTTATAGTCAAACAAATAAAGTTTTCGAAAAATTTACACCCATCAGGCCTCTCTATCAAGAGGGGCTTCAGGGAGAGTTTGATAGTATGCTTAGTCAAATAAATCTATTTTTCAGAAAGCCATTTTATATTCAAACTTCTAAAATCAGATTTGATTGTACTATTGTTCTGTATTATCTGGCAATACGTAATAATATATATTATAAATCCGACAAACAGTTCGTCGTGAATTTCCCGAAAGGAAGAATGCAAGGCGGAGGAAATAAGGTCATCGTTGTATCAGCAAATAGGGCAATTGAAAGTGGAGTTAGACTGAGTTGAAAAAAAGCTGGACTTACCAGTTGAGGCAAAGAGGCGTTTGGTAGAGTTGGAGAACAAAGAGATCGGCATAGCCCGTCAATGTAAATTGTTAGGGCTACAAAGGTCGGGTTTTTATTACACGCTGATAGGAGAGAGCGCACATAACCTTGAGTTGATGAATAATATTGAAGGGTAGTACACGAGGAGTCCGTTTTATGGTGTAAGGCGGATGACGGTATGGTTAAGAAAGGAGGGGTATGAAGTAAATCGTAATAGGGTAAAACGACTCATGAGGCAGATGGATTTATATGCGATTTATCCATTTAATATCATTTGGATAAAATAAATTTTAACTTATTTCTATCAAAATATTGTCTTGACAATAGGGCACACCTCAAACAGCGCAAGTTATTTGTTTGCAACGATTTAACAAGTATTTTTTTAAAATACTAAAGTGTTACGGATATTTTCATTCCCCTTTGTGAGCCACCATATCATGAATGTTTCATTGGGATTTTATATTTTGGAAATAGATACACAATATATAGTGTTAAATTTGGCAAATGGCGTTGTGGGGATAAGTTGTTGGTAAAATCCGTTAGACAGTTCTATTTAAACGAGAATAAATGCAAATGGACGCTAACAAAAAAACTCATACTAACGTTTATTAGCGGTTCTATTTATTATTGGTGGATTCCTTGCAAAAAATGCCGCTGTAATGATAAAGTATTTTGTAATGGTTTCCCCTCACCTAATTTTATAATAATAAAATTTTTGGCAAATATATATTTAACAGAAGATACGGGTATTCTATATTTTAAGTCTTCATCTCATTAATTTTCTTCTTCTTTTTCACTTATAAGCTGCATTATTTCATCCGGAGATTTTGATTTAATTATTTTTTGTTTAAATGTTTCATCGACAAATAACCTTGCTATACTGCTGAGAAGCTCCAGATATATATTATTTGTTCTTTCCTTTGTTGCGATCAGGAAAACCAAATGTACGGGTTTTTCATCCAGGGCATTAAAATCGATGCCATCCTGTGATATTCCCAAACACGCAATAAAATCAGTAACTCCTAGTGTTTGTGCATGAGGGATTCCAATCCCACCGCCAATTCCAGTACTTTTAATCTTTTCCCGTGTGATTACTTTTTCCAGCAAATCTACTTCATCTACAACTTTTGCGGAAGATTTTGTTACTTTCACCATTTTTTCTAACACTTCAAATTTGTTCATTCCATATAGATTAATAATTATATGTTCTTTAGCTAATACATCAGAAAGTTTCACATTTGCCTCCCCTTTACCCAAATAATTTCTAACGCATTATACCAGTGACAATACATAAAGTAAAAAATATCTTCTTCCAAGGTATCTCCGCAATAAAACACTATAGTGTTATCATTTTTTTACATTGTAATTTTTAATTTAAAAAAATCAATTATTTTGTAACAATTTAGCTTTTTGTAAAATACATGGGACATAAAAAACAGGGTAAATAGGTAACTTCTCAATAAGTTGAGGTTTTTTATAATAATTTCCACCTTCAACAGTCTACAATCCGAAATTTGCTGATTGCCGACTGTAAACTGCCGGCTGTACCGTATTCCACATTAATAAATTAGGAACGAATAGCGAATGACCTTGGACCATTTTTTAAATATTTGACAATTCTTGTTATGATGTGTTACAAATTAGTTACATTGTATCTGTGTACTATTTTGCTGTTAATTCATAAAGGATTTCAGATTATGTCAAGAAGGCTTCCTGTTTTTATTGTATGCGTATTCATTGTTTTAAAGGCGGTAACAAGCTATGGCTATACGTTCGATTCAGGAACGTTGCGTGGCAGGATTATTGATGGTTTTGGGAAACCGGTTTCGTTTGCTGATATTGAAGTGACTTCAAATGGCTCAAAACATATGGCGACAACGGATACTTCCGGTAATTTTTCTGTAACTTATTCTCCCGGCAATATTCAATTAATGGCAAAAAAAACTGAATTTGTCCCGCTGAGTTATTCATTTATGGTTGAAGTAATTGATGAAATTGCCCTGGATGATATTACCCTGTGGAAGGTGCCTCCTGGCGGAGGATTATTTTTTGTAGGGAAAGATGATTATGTAAAAATAAATGAAGCAAAGTATGATTCAGAAAGTACCAGTAAAGAAAAAAGGTTTTACGTGAAAGGCACACCGACAAAAATTAACGGGAATACCCTGAGGATTATTGATTTTCAAACGGATAATCCGCTGGTTATGGGTAAGTCACTTTACCGTGTTGATAAAAACGGTTCTGTGGGAAGTATTGTTTTTTATCCTTCGATGAAGTATGTTTTGCATAAACTGGATGACACTTATTCAAGGGTTGGGGATAATGTAGGGCTGCGTGTAGCCGAATTACCACCAGGTAAATATTTTTATTGCGTAGGAGAGATGACGATACGTTCACGTAACGGAGGTGGCTTTTTCTTTGAGGTTTCATCGTAAGTAAACAATTTCCAAAATCAGGATAAATACACATTTCCCCCTCACCTGTAATAATTTGTTTTTTTTCAGAAAGAATACACTTCATACCTCTTTATTGAACACACCTCTCGCATTGTTAATGCATTTCTTTCAGAGAGCACAATGTGCTCTATAAATGTTAATCGTGCGTTTCAAATAAAAAGTAGTAACGCATAGAGCGGCTAAGCTTAATCTGCAATCGAATAATGAAACAGCCATGATCCTATTGTTCATAAATGGGAATGAAAATATTCACACAAAGACGCAAAGAGAGAAGTAGTGGGGGGCAAATTGATAATTGATAATTATCAATTTGAAATGGCCTGGCTGGCACACGAAAGGGAATGAGGTTTCTGGCACAGGAGGTTTTTCGCGATAAATTTCTGTAAAAATATGTGTGAAATTGTGATATGGCAGATGTGTACGATTTTATCGTAATTGGAGGAGGCCCTGCAGGGATGACGGCCGCCGGGCGGGCGGGAGAAAGAGGGAAAAGCGTAATCCTTCTCGAAAAGAATGCCCATCCGGGCAAAAAACTTCTTCTCTGCGCTTCCGGACGGTGTAATGTGACGAATACGGCGTCATTTGCCGCTTTTTTTGATGCGTATGAAAAGGCGGGGCCATTTATGCGCCCGTCATTGGGCATCTTCTCTCCTGAAAAACTACGGTCATTTCTTTACTCTTATGGTGTCGAAACTATTGAAGAAAGCAAAGGGCGTGTATATCCAAAAAGCCAAAAGGCAGAATCAGTTCTGGACGCACTGCTATCGTATCTTCGCATACATCGGATCACCATTAAGAAAAATTCACGCATAGTCTGCGTGAAAGAAAAAAATAAACAAGTGATTGGTGTGGAAACAGAGGATGGATTTATAGCGGGGCGCAATGTATTGATTGCAACAGGCGGCCTGAGCTATCCTTCTACCGGGAGCACGGGGGATGGCTATACACTTGCCTCTTCACTGGGCCATACTATTTGCAAGACATATCCCGCAATAATTGCCTTTGAGACGGAGGAGGCATGGGTGAAACAAGCGCAGGGAACTCCGATTAAAAACGCACAGATTACCGCTTGCCGGCAGGGCAGAAAAATCGCGCAACATTTTGGTGAAGCGCTTTTTACTCATTATGGGATATCCGGCCCGGCGATTCTCTCCATAAGCAAACGTATTATGGAAAATCATGGAAACGGCGCGGTACGAATAGGCATCGATTTCAAACCAGATATGTCGCCTGCCGAGCTAACCACGCAACTGGTAAAAAAAATCAATACTAACGGCGGTAAGGCAATAAAAACATGCCTTACGTATTTTGTTCCTGAAAAACTTTCTCCTTTACTACTGAATATATGCGGAATTGACGAAAAGAAGAAGGCCTCCCAAATAACGACAAAAGAAAGAAAAAAGATACTGGACCAGTTGAAAGGTCTGTCCCTTACCCTATCGTCCCACAGGCCGGTTGAAGAAGCTATTATAACCGGCGGCGGAATTGACCTGGATGAGGTTGAATCGCGAACAATGGAATCTAAGTTAATAAAGGGATTATACCTCGCCGGGGAGGTGCTTGATGTAGATGGCCCAACAGGAGGATTTAACCTTCAGGCAGCATT
>NZ_CAADGZ010000054.1:0-23545 GCF_900696675.1 uncultured Candidatus Kuenenia sp.
ATAATTCCATCAACTTATTCATAAGTAGTGTCCTCCAAATTGTCTGATTACTATTTACGAGGATACTACTATACTTTATAATAAACTAAAAATCACCTTTTTGGTTGCGGCCAAAGGCCGCGCTAGGAAATCTGTGGTTTCTTTGTGGTTTCTTTATTTACACGTATGCCTGAATAGTTATTTCGTCAGCCCCAATTTTCTGTAAATCGTTTCAAAATCAACTTCTTTCTCTATTATTCCCGATGCATGCTGTATTTTAGACATATTGTTTAATTGCGTGGTGTCTGCAAGTTTTTCGCATGTTTCGATGGTAGTTGCGGTGTCGGCGCGTACCACGATTACAGGTATGTTTGCTTCATGAGCACGGCCTAAAATAGAATAGCAAGGATAGAGGTCCCCTGTAAGGATTAGGCATTTCGTGGAAGTTTCAAGGGCAGCGGCATGAATATCACTGCGGTCGCCTCCCGTTATAACCGCCTTGTCTGATATCTTTTTGAAGTGCTGTATGGCGCTTTCAAGGTTCATTGCCCCTATTACAAAATGTTCGATCAGCTCGTCGGCTTTTTCTTCGCAACAAAGGATTTTTCCATTAAGCGCGGTCACAATGTCCCGAATTGAAGTCGCTCTCAGCAAGGGGTCTCTTCGGATAATTCCCAGAGTATCTACGCCATGTTTTGTTAAAAAAGGCTGGATGGTGTTTTTCATATATTCCAGTTTGGCGGACGGAACCAGGTTAAAAATAACACCAAGCAGTTTCTCTTTCAATACATTTGAAGCATAGAGGAAGCCGTCAAGCATTTCAATGTATGATTCGAATTTATCAACAAATATTATCTTTGCGTTTACTTCGGTGATAAAATCCAATTCGGAAAAACCAAGGCATGTGCCGCAGGTTAACCTGCCGATGCCCCTGATAATCATGATGTCTTTGCCGGACGAGGCTATGTGAAATGCCTCCATTGTTTTTTCGCGAATATTAAGGTTTTCGCCTTTCACCAGGCGTTGTAACATATCTTCCGTAAATATAACAGGGCTTATGGACTGTAGCGGTTCGTTTACATCAAGCGCCCGGGAGAGGAAAACGGCATCCTCGTCGGTAAGCACATCATCCACAAAAACCGGCGAAAATCCGACAGGTTTAAAATAGCCGATGTTATACCCGTCTTTTTTCAACTTGAGACCCAGGCCGGCGCAAAGGAGATTTTTCCCGGAAAGGGGCGATAAAGATGCAATAAATAGAGGTATCATATACCCTCCTCACCTGAAAGTATAAAAATGTTGGAAAAATAAGAATGATTGTATAGTCAAACAAATATGTTTATGCAGGATGCGTTAAGCGATAGAAAATCCACTGTAAATATTATTGGTGGATTCGGCGTAAAAACCAACGCCCTGATCCACCATATCGCAATTTTTCAATTTCCCCTTTTCGCTGCCGAAGCATTTACGGCAATACGTACATCTATTGCAATGGCGCCGTCGCCTTTGGGGAACACCACCAGCGGATTAATATCCATTTCGATTATTTCCGGGAAATCCTTCACCAGTTGGGAGAGCCGCAGTATATTTTCTACTATTGCATCGATGTCAACGGATTTTTCACCGCGCACGCCTTTAAGAAGCGGAAATGCACGGATTTCCTGTATCATCTCTCTCGCTTCGTTTATGCCAACCGGCGCAATTCTGAAGGTTACATCTTTAAGCGCTTCAACGTAAATGCCGCCAAGCCCAAACATTATCAAATGGCCAAACTGTGGTTCATGTGAGACGCCAAGGACGAGTTCCCTGCCGCCGGTAATCATCTGCTGTACCATAATGCCTTTTAGATCGGCTTCCGGCATATGGCGTCTTGCTTTTTGCATGATGTCACTAAAGCAGATTCTTACCTCCTGTTCGTTTTTGACCCCAATAATTACACCCCCAATGTCCGATTTGTGAAGTATATCGGGGGATGAAATTTTCATCACCACCGGATATCCCATTTCTTCTGCCGCCTTTACTGCGCCCGTCTCAGAGGCAGCGATAATGCTTTTAGGAATGGTAAAGCCATAGGTGGAAATCACCTGTTTGGCGTCTTCTTCGCTTAGATAGGCAGCCTCCTTCTGTTTCATTTGTGTAAAAATTGCACTGACACGTTCCTTTCTGACAATAAAATTCTTTGTTTCCGGCGCAGGTTTGCTTTGCCATAAAGTGTATTGGTACATTGCCTCGATGGCGTAGATTGCACGTTCGGGGAAAGGGTAATTAGGCACTTTCCTCTGACACATGATTTTTAGAGCACTTTCAATTCTTTTGCCGCCCATAAAGGAAGTTGCAATGGTTTTGTCCGCATAACCTGCAATTTCACAGATTGCTTCTGCAGTTTTTTCTATTTCGGTCATTGCCTGAGGAGTGAGTATTGCAAGAATGGCGTCTACATTCGGATCTTTTATGACGTTTTCTATAACAAGCCGGTAACGGTCTGATTTTGCGTCACCCAGCACATCTATGGGATTATATACATTTGCCATTGGCGGCAGGAAATGGCGCAATATTTCTATGGTATCTTTGGAAAATTCAGCCATCTTTAATGCGGACCGCTCTATTGCATCCGTCGCAATAATGCCTGGTCCTCCCGCATTGGTAATCAGGGCTACCCGCGCGCCTTTTGGCAATTGTTGAAAACTAAACATTCTGGCATAATCAAAAAGCTGCTCGATCGTATTAGCGCGAATCACTCCCGATTGCTTGAATGCCGCATCAAACGCCCTTTCCGATCCTGCCAATGTGCCGGTATGGGAAGAAGCCGCTTTGGACCCGGCGGCAGTACCGCCAGATTTTACTACGATTAAAGGTTTCTTTTTCGTTATTTTTCCGGTGGTGGCAATAAAATCTTTGCCGTTTTTAACACCTTCCAGATAACCGAGAATCACCTTCGTGTTTTCATCTTCATACATTGCGTTAATGAGGTCTACTTCGTTAATATCTGCTTTGTTTCCCATGCTGACAAACTTTGAAAATCCCACACATTCAACTACAGCCCAATCCAAAATTGCGGTACACAAAGCGCCGGATTGTGAAAAAAAGGCAATATTTCCCCTTTCCGGCATATCGGCGGCAAATGAGGCGTTGAGGCACGATTGTGTATCTATTAATCCAAGACAATTCGGCCCCAGCAGCCGTATAGCATGGCGTGTTATTTTCTGGCAAAGTTCTTTTTCTCTGATAGCGCCTTCAATGCCGCTTTCTTTAAAACCGGCGCTGATAACTACAATTGAATCGATTTTCTTTTCAGCGCATTCGTCTACAATCTTTACCACATATCGGGCGGGTACGACGATAATCGCCATATCTATGGTGTCCCTGATATCTTTAAGGTTTGCATATGTTCTTAGACCAACAATATCTTCCGCCTTTGGGTTTACCGGGTATATTGTTCCCTGATACCCGTATTGTACCAGATTTTTTACTATATCGTGGCCAACCTTGCCCTTTTCGCGCGAGGCGCCAATGACGGCTACCGTTTTAGGAGAAAAAAAATGTTTCAGTGTGGTCATAGTCATAGTCCCATAGAATAATGCAGCATTTAAAACGCTCGTTTTCAAGCGCTGGCTTGGGAACGAGAGTGAAAATAAGTTGAGGTTTTTATAATAATTTCTACAGTCTACAGCCGGCAAATTGCAAATTGCAGATTGCAGATTGTGGACTGTAGATTGCCGACTGCCGACTGTACAGTATTCCCCATTAATAAGGTAAGCAAGGGGTAGTTTCCCCCAACTTATTGAGAAGTTCTGTTTTTTATTGTTGTGTTATTTGCACTATTCTCTGTATTGGGCATTACTTCAAACATGTTTTTAATGGATTTCCGAAATGGTTTAAATGGAACCGGGTGGATTTCAGGATCAGAGATAGTGCCTTTAATCTCCACAACAGTCAATTGTTTTCGTACGCCGCCTACAACAAAATCGAATAAATTTCCAATTAAGGGGAGTTGAGAAAAGAAGCCCTTCTCAAAACCTGTGACAACAGTTACGCCAAGTGTTCCATTAAGACCAATGTCGCCTTTTCCCACAAGATCTACCGTATCGCTGGAAATAATGCCCTCGATAATATTAACAACATTGTCTTTGACGGAAAAATTGAGTTTTGCGGTATCAAAGGTTTCCTTTTGGGGTAGTCTTAAATTGAAAAATTTGAAAATGTTAAGAATTATAGGAATGTCTGAAAGATATCCATTGGTGATGTTAATTTGTCCTTCAGCATAAAAATCCTTCAGGTCGCTGCCGTACCCATGGTACTTAACCCTTCCGTCGAGAATACCTGAAAGCTGTTTTCCTTCAAGATTAAATTTTTTTACGAATTCTTCCAATACGATTCTTGAAAATGTCAATTCGCCTTCATATTTGTAAGGCTCAGTGTTTGTTTTAATGGAAATGGAGCCATCTACGTTCCCGCCCCAGCAATTAGCGTTGATGTGCTTGCTGTAAAGTTGTTCTTTGTTGATATCCAACCTCCCGTCAATTCCCCATAAGGCAAATTTATACGTATCGTTTCTGATTTCAAAGTCTTTTAAGTTAACTTCCACCGTATAATCGTTTCTTTCTGCTTCCTTAAATCCCTGGAAAACAACCGTAAGGTTTGCTTTACCACGAGGGTTAAGGATATCCCATAACTTTTGCTTAATGGCGGTTTTTTCGCTTAATATATTCAAAAAATTTTCTGTAACAACTACGTTAGGGATGTTAACATTCAACATTTTCCTTTCAGTTTCTATGTTATATATGCCATTTATTTCCATAAAGATGTGCTGGTTGTCGTATTTAAGAAAACCACTGGTATTTTTTAATAGAATAATATTATTGCAGAATTTAATGGGGCCATTTATATACGACAGGGGAAATGGCATTTCCGGAGAATTGACAGCAACATCCTTGCAATCGGCCACTAAAAAAATGTTGCCATTTGTATCCTCTCCTTCACTGTATTGAAATGTTATGTCTGCAAAGCCGGTAGGTTGGAGTTTCGACCACACTTCTTTACCAAAACGAGGGATATTTTCAAGAAAATGTTTATTTATGAAAAGGTTGGGAACATTTGCCACAATTATTTTTTCTTTACCGGAAAGATTGACGGTTCCTTTCAGATCAACCTGTGACGTATAGTCACCGTTTTTGATGTATGCTGTGATATTACTGATGTATAGTGTATTGTTGCTCATCTTCAGGACACCGTTCACATTAGAAGCGGGGAGAGACAAATCTTTATATATTGCATTCAGCGCGTTGAGGTGAATCGTAACGTCATAGTCAATTTTCTCCTGGTTATTTTTATTGTTAAAGCTGGCAATGCAGGAGAAATTGACCTTTCCCTCCGGTTGATACTCATCCCATATATGTTTTCCATAAAAAGGGAACAGGCAGAGAAATTCTTCGTTCAGGGTCATATTATGCGCGTCTAATGTAATGCTCAGGGCTGGTATGTCCGGGCACATTTTCATAGAGAAAGAATAATTCCCCATATGTTCATCGGCGATGGTTCCTCTGGCAGTGATATTTTCGAAGGAACCGGCAAACGGCATAAACGAAATATTGATTCCCGAGAGTTTAATTTCCGGGTTGCGTAATTCAGGGTTTTCCTTGATGTGAACTTTTAAACCGCGGGCTTCAATTCCATTGTGTAATACATCAGAAAAAAGGGGCAGATTCGCATTTTCAAAACCTTCTTTTATACCATCCAAAAGTTCCCAAATGCCGGCGGGTTTTTCTACAGTTAATTCCGGGTTGATAGCAATAATTTTAACAACATTGAATTCTTTCTTAAGCAAACGTTTCAGATCATATTCGATTACTACCTTCTGGCATTTAAAAAACTTGTTCTGCATTATTCCGGATTTGCCGGAGAGGAAGATATCTTCGAGGAGAATACCTTCTGCAAAATTAAAGTGCGCCCTTTCAATATGTATATCGCCAAGATTTTGAAAGGCGTCTAATATCCTGCCTTTTATAGCCTCGTCCGAAGTTAGTTTGCTAATGAAAATATATCCGGCAATGCCGGCGCCTGCAATGATTAACGAAAAGCAAACAAATATAATAAATACTATTTTTTTCATGAAAGCGATGTGTTATTCATAGAGACGTATGTGGTGCGCAATAAGTTTTTCTACAGTCCACAGTTACTACCTTCGCAGTAATTTCTTTGCACTTTTTGGCAAAATATTTACTGGTGAAATCCGAAATACGAAACCAGAAATACGAAACAAATTCTAATGACAAAATGATTTGAAATTCTAATCAAATGCCTCTTTTGTATCTTGCATTTCGTGCTTCATAATTGTTGTATGTTTTGGATTTGTTTTAAATTTTATGCTTTATTATTCGGATTTGTTTCGTATTTCGTATTTCGTATTTCGTATTTTTTATTTCTCGCTTATTTGATTCTGGCTATGCCAGCTTAGGCGATAGTCAGTTTTTTCACGGGTCTTCTTAACTCCAGGGGGTCAATGCCCTCCTTCATTGCAGCAAGGAGACCGCCTGTTTCCCAGTAATTTTCTGCAACGATCACATTCTTCATTCGTAAAATATCCGGAGTGGCTTTCATCACCGTCGTGTTTTCCTTTACCGCAATTATAGGTATCCCCCATTTTTGTGCGGCAAGGGCAGGAATACCGCCCATGCAGGTATAGGGAAGAATAATTGCATCGACATCATTAACTCTCACATCCCCACCCTGTGTAACGAGTCTGGGCGCCCTGTCCAGTCCGCGCAAAACGCTTCCAAGATATGCAGGGCCTATTGCTTCTGCTGCCGCCCTTGGATCAACCGTTCCGCTATGCGTTTCCCGGTAAATTTCATATTTGCTCAATAACGGGGCGTGCGCTGCGGGCAACCCAAACGTGGCAGAGACCAGATGAGAAACCACGGCTTCTGCTCCTCCATAGGGATTTGCCCCTTTTCCATCAAAGTATGCCTTTAAATCCTTCATATCAATTTTAATATTGAGCGAAATCGCCAGCGCCTGAACGCCCTGCTTTATTGCTTCCCTGCAAGCCTCAATAAGCGTCTGTTCGTGTTCAATTTCTCCCACGAAAGAATTACTTTTTGTTTTTACCGCCTGCGTCATCGTCTCCTTTTTTGTTTTAAGCACGCAGACTATTTCCACTCCCCCGACAGTCCTCAAAGCGTTAATTGTATTTACCGCCAGATCATATCCCTCTGTTTCTATTCCCTTGTCTAACACAACCCCGATCTTATTCTTTTCCACTTCCTTCAGTTCCGCTTCACCCTTGAAAAATCTATCCAGGGAATATCCTTCAACGTAGAGAACGTTTCTTCCCGCAAGGTTAAGCACAACTCCGTTGACGACGTTCGGATGAGAAATCACCTTATCGGCAATCGACGCAATCATGTTGGTTGCGGGCGTGGCATCTCCAACGTATCCGCCAATATCCGCCCCCACGCCTGTAGGGATAATGTGCGCCACAACAAACTGGTTAGCCATGTATACCCCCGCCGGTTTTTCTTTTCGTCACGGTATCATTCACCATAATTGCGGCGTCAACGATCAGGTCTTCCCCGATTACCTCTACAATGGCAAATCTCAGTACTTCACCTGTTAGTGTATTATTGAAATGCTCCTGAAGGTATTCAAGCAGTTGCGTGCAGTCAACGCCGTTCCTGGGGATTTTTATTCTCTTTGAAACTACCATACGTATATTATCCTTCAATAAAGCCTTGTAAAAACAAAAGTAGTCTGTAGTCTATGGCAAAAAGAGTAAAGGGGTTGTTTTTCAGGAGATAGAAGTACTCTGTCGTTTTTTGAAAACATAGGGGCGAAGCATTTGACGTATCTTCATTAGGCACTTAGCGCCTAAATATCGACAATTTTTTGTCGATATACCAAAGCATCTAAATTGAAATATCGAAATTCGAAACAATACCGAAACTCAAAATACAAACGTTCAAAACCACTCAACTATCATGGTTTTGGTCATTTCAATTTTTGTTTTTTTGGGATTTGTTTAGAATTTCAAATCATTTTGTCATTAGGATTTGTTTCGGATTTCGTGTTTCGTATTTCATATTTTTTATCTCATGCTTGTCTGGTTCTGACGATGCCTATTTAGGAATTTCAATGTAAAAAACATCGTTTTGATTGAAATGAAAATTACCGGTGAAATTCACTACGACTCTGAATGGATAATGTCTTCGCTTTTATATTGAGTTTGTTTGAATTCTGTGAAAACTTCCATTTTGCCATGTTCGGTGCTAATCCTGACAAATTCAGGACGTAGTACGCCATAAACACATCTTAAAACGTCTCCCCTCGAGATTACTCCCACAGGGACCATATCTTTGACAACGGGAATACGAATAATCGCTTCCTTTGCCATTATATGAATCACCTTTTCAATTGTAGTATCTTCTTCTACACAAATAGGCTTTTTGGTCATGATATCCTCTGCCGTTACCTGTTCCAGACTTTTTCCCTGATCCATTGCTTTTATAAGATCAAATTCAGTTATTATTCCAACAACCTCATTATTATTATTTACGACAGGCATTCCGCTAAAATTGCCGGTCAATAATTTTTCGGCCAAAGATCTTCCAAGTGTTTCTTTTTTAGCCGCAGTGATTGTTTTCCTCATAACATCCTTTGCCATAATAACGTCTGTAACCATAATAGTTGTCTCCTTTCGAAATTTAATAAGATTTTATAAAAATAATATTTTTTATCTGCACTGTAAGTAAAAGAAAATGTATGTCTTAAATTACCATAAAATTAGTCGGGATTTTCCATGCAGTGCGTAGCTATGCTATGCATTATTAAGTATTTTTTCCACATCTTCTTTTTCAAGGGTTTCTTCTTTAATGAGTGCTTCTGCCAGTTTTTCAAGAGAGGATTGGTTGTTTTTTAGAATTTCTGATGCCCTTGCCTCTGCTTCCAGTATTATCTTTTGTATTTCCTGATCCATAAGCCATGCCATATCCTCGCTGTAACGTTTTTGAAATGCGAGCTCCCTTCCTAAAAATGGATGATCTTCTCCCCTCCCAAGGCTAAGGGGGCCTATTTTGTCGCTCATGCCCCATTGCGCAACCATTTTCTCAGCAAGTGCGGTAGCCTCTTTGAGATCGTTTTGTGCACCGGTGCTTACGTCGTTAAAAATCAACTTTTCCGCACATCGTCCGGCAAGGGCAACGGTGAGTTTGTTCACCAGGTATTGTTTCGGATAATAGTGACGGTCTTCTTCCGGTAGTATTTGCGTTACCCCCATTGCCAATCCTCTTGGGACGATGCTTACTTTATGTATGGGATCTGTTCCGGGCAGCTTGATTGATACAAGCGTGTGCCCTGCCTCATGATACGCGGTAATACGCTTTTCCAAATCGTTGATTATTTCTTCCCTGACAGTGCCCATAAGTATCTTGTCTCTCGCGTCATCGAAGTCTTCGTTGTTGATGGTTTTTTTCTTTTTACGCACAGCGATAAGGGCGGCTTCATTTGCAAGATTTTCGAGGTCTGCACCCGTCATACCCGGGGTTCCTCTGGCGATCTTCTCAAGATCAACCTTATCGGCAAGTTTCTTGTTTCTGACGTGAACTTCAAGGATTTTTCTACGTTCCTTCCATCCAGGCTTATCAATTACCAACTGCCTGTCAAATCTGCCTGGTCTGAGAAGCGCCGGATCAAGCACGTCTGGCCGGTTTGTAGCGGCCATTACAATTACTTCCGTGTGAGGGTCAAAGCCGTCCATTTCTGACAAAAGCTGGTTTAATGTCTGTTCCCGTTCGTCGTGTCCACCCCCAAACCCTGCTCCGCGGGTTCTCCCCACGGCATCGATTTCGTCAATAAAGATAATGCTCGGATGCGCGTCTTTTGCCTTTTTAAACATATCCCTGACGCGTGCTGCCCCCACACCTACAAACATCTCGATAAATTCCGATGCGCTGATGCTGTAAAATGGCACACCTGCCTCTCCTGCAGTTGCCCTGGCGAGGAGTGTTTTCCCCGTTCCAGGCGGGCCTATAAGCAGTACGCCCTTTGGCACTTTTGCCCCGATCTTTTCAAATTTGCCAGGATCTTTAAGGAATTCTATCACCTCTGTCAATTCCTTTTTCACATTATCCATGCCGGCCACTTCACAGTATGTGACCTTTGGCTTTTTTACATCAAAAAGAGTCGCCTTACTCTGCCCAAAAGTAAAGAGTCCCCCCGCTCCGCCTCCCACCTGCCTTGCACCTCTCATTACAAGCATCCAAACGCCTATGATGATTACCCACGGAAGAATGCCAATAAGAAACTGCCAGAAAAATGAGCCTTCTTCGGAAGATTCGACGCGTATTTCCACACGCCTGCTCCTGAGTTTTTCTATCAATCCCTCTCCCTGGAAAGTGGGCAGTTGCGTTTTAAAGTCTTTTACGGAAGTTGGTTCCTGGTCTTTGTGCAGCGGAATAAGCGCTTCGTTATAGAATTGACCTGCAATGTGTAATTTTTTTATGGTAACGGAAGAGATATTGCCCGCGTCCAGTTGTTCCAGGAATTGACTATAAGCAATGGTATGACGAACAGGCACTGAGGTGGAAATGGAATATCGCTGAAGCATATATATGGCGATAAAAAACAGTGCGAAGATGATGAGTACTTTCCATTGCGGAGACGGCGTAAAAGATTTCGTTTTCTGGTCTTTTTTCATAAGACTATATGTTATCTGAATATGTGATATTGTCAACCATTTAATTTTCGCAATTATTCACCCAACGAGGGTATTTTACACATAAGCGCTAAGTTAAAATTACGGATTAATTTAACCGTGTAATGAATAATAAATATCTAACAATGAACCTGGTGTCTTTATATATTTCGCAAAATAATCTCACTATAGTTTACCAGCAATTACATTGAATTTTAATATGTTTTTTGCATATAATCTGTAATTATTTCTCCTTTTTCAAGATACCAAACTGATTCAGGAATAAGTGTTTTTTTTACCTGGTGGTATCTTGCCGTCTCGTTTTGACAAGAGATGAATTTGAACGGCTTTTGTTATACAGGGAGTACTTTAAATGACTAATATGGTAAAAGACATTGAAAAATACATGCAAAATGAAGCAAATGAAATTATAAATTTTGCGTGTAAACTAATAAATACAAAAACCGAAAATCCTCCGGGCAATGAAATTTTGGCCGTTTCGGTAGTGGAGAAATATTTCAAGCGGCTGAAGATTCCTTACGAAATATTTGAAAAAACGAAGAGCAGGACAAATATTATTGGATATATTGGCGAAAGAGAAAGATCGAGGGAGCGCCCTTCATTGCTGGCAGCATGCCATTTGGACGTTGTGCCTGCAGGCGATGGCTGGCAGAGCGACCCCTTTTGCGCACATGTTAAAAACGGGAGGATTTTTGGCAGGGGTTCTTCTGACAATAAAGGCCAAATGGCTTCTATGATGGCAGTGGCAAAGTATCTCAAGGAAAATGAATCCGGGCTAAAAGGCCTGTTTTTGCTGGCAGGTGTTGCCGACGAAGAAAGGGGTTCCGCATTAGGCATGGAGTATTTGCTTGATGAATGCGGCATACATGCCGATTATGCCATTATCCCAGACGTGGCGAATAATATGCAAATGATTGACGTGACGGAGAAGGGGGCATTGTTTCTGGAAATAACTTCATTTGGCAAGCAGGCGCACGGTTCCACTCCGGAAAGGGGTATAAATGCGGTATGGAATATGATCGCCTTCTTAAACCAAATCAGGCATTACAAATTCAGACATGCCTTTCACCCATTGCATTCCCCTCCAACAATGAATCTGGGATCGATACATGGCGGAACGGTCGCAAATACGGTTCCTGCCATCTGCAAGGCGCAAATAGACCTGCGCTATTTGCCGGGAGATTCGCCGACTGATATTATCAATGACATAAGAAGCATTATGAAGGAGGTCGAAGATCAGCATTCCGCAAGATTTGAATTAAAAATCACGTCTGACCAGCCCTCTACAAACATTCCTGTCGATAACCCGCTTGTAGAAATAATTACAAAACATACGGAGGCAATCTTAGGAACAAAACCGAAGCCTATGGGGCAATCAGGTTCTACGGTGACGAAGCAGCTTATACAAAAGGGTATTACTGCCGTGGGGTTCGGGCCTGGTGACCATGACGAGGCCCATGCCGCAAATGAGTCGATAAGTATTCAGGAATTAATAGACTTCGCAAAGATTATGGCACTTATTTCATGGGATATGTTGACGTAAAGCACAATCACTGCCCGTTCAGGCAACTGAATAGTTACAATAATATTCTTATAATACGACCATGAAAACATACGTAATGATACCAACTTATAACGAAAGAGAAAACATCGGTAAATTAATTCAGGAAATATTACATCTGAATATTCCTGATTTGCATGTTGTAGTGGTTGACGATAACTCTCCCGACGGCACCGCCGGCGAAGTGAAAAAATATATAACGATGCATCCGGAGGTTGAATTGCTCCTGAGAACAACAAATAGGGGGAGAGGTTCAGCGGGCGTTGCCGGCTTTCAATATGCACTGGATCACGGGGCAGAGTGTGTAGTGGAAATGGACGCTGATTTTTCACACCATCCGAGATATATTCCTGATATGCTTAATGCCATACAGAACGCTGACCTGGTAATCGGGTCAAGGTTTGTGAGCGGAGGCAGGGATGTAAACAGAGGGATTGTTCGCAGGCTGGTAACATTCCTCGCCGGAGTCTATGTCAGGATTTTACTGGGACTAAAAATAAACGATGTTTCTTCCGGTTATCGATGTTTCAGGAGAAAGGTCTTGGAGGATATTCAGTTGGATTCCATGATTTCGACAGGCCCTTCCATTGTATCTGAAGTATTCTACAAAGCTCATGTGAAAGGGTTTTCCATCAGGGAAATACCTATAGAATTTGAAGACCGAATCCACGGTGAAACAAAACTGAATTATAAAGTACTATTGAAAACATTGCTTATGGTTTTGAAATTCAAACGACTGCACAAAAAAGGGTTGTTGTTTAAGACTTCGGGGAAAAGCCTGGAAATATAGAGACGTAATCGATTATTTCCAGTAAGCATCCCAATTTTTATTTACCCGGTCAACAACCTCATCCGGCATGACAAGCGGTGAGGGGTAGCCTGTCTTCCATGTAGCGTCAATGCCCATTTTCCCCCTGAAAACGGGGCTTATGCCCACCAGTTTTTCTTCCGTGAATACGATATCCCTTTCGGCGTCGAATCGGGTAAATATGCCCCAGATAGTTTGTTCAAGATTGTAGACATCGACGTCAGGGCTTACCGCAGCGATAATAGCAGGGCCTGTAATTCCCGTCGATTTTGTGAGATTACGCACCACCTCTCCTCCATTCTCCTTTACGGAAACTACGAGAAGTGCCTCTCCCAGTAGATTCCAATGGATTATCCTGTTGTCAATATCTTTTAGCAGCGTTTCGAAATTTTGGGATGTTTTTCGGTCTACCTGTTTTTTTGCAGTGTCATCCCTTGTCGCATCGATAATCATTTTACTGCCAAGGTTCATTTTGTAACTGGTGAAATCAAGGGTATCCAGCGGAACCTTTGGAATCATGATAAAATCATACGCAGGGTCAAAATGTTCGTGGATTGCCCTGAGGACTGCATGAAAATCACGCGGGTTAACTTCTTCTGATACAGTTACAACACACTTCGTCAGAGAGAGTTGTCCCTCGCCCATTATAGAGAGCGCTGTTTTCATTGCCTCTTTCCTGTAGCGTTCTTCAACGGACACTACCAGCAGATTATGAAATCCCGCTTCGTAATATGCCCAGAGGTTTTTGATTTCAGGATGGATGAGGCGAATGAGGGGACCAAGCACTTGCTGCGTTGCGTTCCCCAGATATTTATCTTCCATTGGCGGCCTGCCGACAACGGTTGCGGGATAAACAGGGTTTTTGCGGTGTGTAATGGCGCTAATATGAAAAACAGGAAATTCAGAAGCGTTTGAATAATGCCCGAAATGGTCACCAAAGGGGCCTTCCATCCTCAATTCAGTGAGATGGACAGTACCTTCCAGAATAAACTCGGCATCAGCGGGAACAGGTATTGAAATAGTCTTTCCCTTTGCCATTCGTGTTCTTCTTCCGCGTAAAAAACCGCTGAACATTACCTCGTCAATTCCCTCCGGCAGGGCTGCAACCGTTGCCAGCAGGAGGGCGGGGTCAGTTCCCAATGCTACGGCGATTTCAAATGGTTTCCCTGATTTTTGGGATTGGAAATAATGAAAGCCACCGCCTTTTTGTATCTGCCAGTGCATGCCCGTTGTTTTCCCATCGAAAACCTGCATGCGATACATACCGACATTCCGTTTTCCGTTGCGGGGGTCGTAGGTGAAAACCTGTGGTAGCGTGATAAACGGGCCTCCATCCTCCGGCCAACAGGTGATTACGGGAAGTCCATTGAGGTCCGTTCCCTGAATTACCTCCTGCGATGTTGTCCAAAACGTTGTTTTGGGAAGGGTGCTGATGAGACGTTTTGTAATTCCAGGATGCTTAAAAAACACTTTCGGTTTAGGCGGCATTGCGTCTTCCATGAATGTGATGAGTTCTTCACCCAGTTGATCGGGATGTTTTCCCAATGCCAGTTCTATCCGTTTATCGCTTGCAAGTACGTTCATTGCAAGGGGAAACCGGGAATCTTTTATGTTTTCAAAGAGTAAGGCGGGAAGCCCTTGCTGCAGGGCACGAATAGAGATTTCGGCGGCTTCAAGTTTTGCATCTACCTCAGTTTTGATCCGTATCAGTTCACCGTTTTTTTCTAAGTATTTAAGAAAGTCCTGTAACGAATATATTTTCATGTATTAGTACCTTATCCGTAATTTATTTTGCACACTTCCATTCGTCAGCGCGTGCTTTCTGGCGAAATATTTAATGGTAAAATTCGATGCACAACCCAGACAGGGTTCGGAACCCTGTCTGGGTTTACCATGCGGGGATGGGTAAAAAGTCGTTGGGGCATTTGTCTTTTAAAACCCGGCCTGATTTATCCTCTCTTTGCAATTTCCTGTTTTGTTTTTTCATAGATTTCCTGAAGTTGCGTTTCGTCGGGAATGTATTGGATTTTTATGCTTTCCAGCAAATCAAAACCACACTCCTTAAGTGCGTCTTCCACGTGGCTAACAGACTGCCCTCCCCATCCATAAGAACCAAATGCCAGGCCAATCCTGTCTTTCGGCGAAAGCCCTTTTAAATAAGTGAGAAATGCCGACACGGTAGGAAGCAAATTACTGTTTAATGTAGGAGATCCCACACAAATAAATCTTGCGTCTAATACGTCCGTAACAACATCCGACAGGTGATTATAACGGAGATTAATCATCTTTGTACTAATACCGCCGTGATTGAAGGCGTTTTGTAAAGCATGTGCAATTTTTTCCGTGGATTTCCACATGGTATCATAAATAATAAGGCATTTATTCTTTGTCTGGTTGGCCGCCCATTTATTGTACTCATCTATAATATTTTTTATATGTGAGCGCCATACAATTCCATGACCTGGAGCAATCATGTCAATCGGGATATGAGAAAGTTTTTCAATGGTTTTTTTCACTAGCATGGAATAGGGCAGGACGATATTCGCATAGTATTTTTTCGCCTCTTCAATAACGGCTCCAAGGTAAAGTTCATCATCAAATCTTTCATGAGAAGCGATATGCTGTCCAAAGGCGTCATTCGAGAAAAGGATTTTATCCTCAACCAGATAACTTGCCATGTTATCCGGCCAATGAACCATTGGGGTCAGAAAAAACCTGAAGGTCCTTTTGCCAATATTGACTTCCTCATCCGTTTGCACCACCTTCATATTCCAGTCGTTCCTCTTATAATGCGCCAGCAGCCCTTTCTGTCCGTTAAGGGAGGTTACAATAGTGGCATTTTTTGCAATATCCATAATAAGCGGTAAACTGCCGGAATGGTCCATTTCGACGTGGTTTGCAATAACATACTGAATACTTGCGGGATCAATAAGAGAGGAAAGGCGCTGCATCATTTTGTCGAAGAGATACGGCCTGACGCCATCAATTAATGTTATTTTTTCATCAATTACCAAATAGGAATTGTATGTAGACCCCCGGTTGGTTGAATAACCATGGAAATTTCTTAAATCCCAGTCAACTTCTCCAACCCAATAAATTCCTTCTTTTAGTGGTATCGGTTTCATGCGAATTCCTCCTAAACGGTTAAAGGTATAACGAATAATGTAAATCCCGGCTCCAGTCGGGTATGTGTGTTGCAATCATAGTAACAATTCCGCCGGTTTGAAATGTATGCGGAGTACGATATAGTATAGCATTAGTCAATGAATAATTGTCATAAATATTGGCATACAAAATTCTCAAATCATAGTTCTAACTTGTTAACATTACAAATTGATCGTGATAGTCAAACAAATCCGGGTTTAGAAATTTAGCGGTAATTTAGTTTTTAAAAAGTAGGGGCGAATTACGAAAGCCGGGGCAGACACTCCGGTATTTTTGTAAAAATTACCAATATCTATGTAAATATTACGCGGTTTTGTATCCAGGGACCCAGCCTTGCGATATATGCGCAAAAGGTTTTTTAAGTTGTAACAACACATCATTAAACACATAAAGCATATATAATCTTCCTCTTGCATTTCTAAAAGCACATGGCATTCCTATTGCTATCTATTTTAAACAGTTACTTAAAAGCCGGGGGTTCCTGGCCATGCAAGGCAGGAGCGCCGTCTGCCGGAATTTCGGCGCCGGTAGGACGCCGTATAATTTATCTTGACATGCCCTGTGCTAAGACCCACAATAGATGAATTTGAAATTCTCACATTAAATGCCCCCTTTTAAAGGCGGGGTAATGTTTACAACAAACAAAAAATTCCAGATTCAAATAATGTGATATTTTGTACCAAATAAACTGAGACGTAGCCCTCCCTGTTCAACGAAAACAATGTTAACCACATATCCCTTTCTTATGAAATGGGAAAGATAAGCAACGCCGATGAGACCGGCAATTTATGAAGAAAAAAAGAACCCTTTCAGCATCTCTGCTCTACCGCCCATGGGAATAATCCAGTTGCGAGCCTTCATTAAAAAACACTACCTGTTTAGCATACTTACCGGTATAACTATTTTCCTTTTCTTCTTTGAACTAGGCGGTAGAAGTTTTGAGGTCAGGGACACCCGTAGGTTTGCGGAAATCGCACTGGAGATGCTACAAAGTGGAAACTGGCTTATACTTTACAAGCATGACGAAATTTATATGAATAAGCCACACATGTTCATGTGGCTGATTGCTCTTTTTTCTTCTATCGGACACCACGTTACTCCCCTTACTGCCCGCTTGCCCAGTGCTATTGCAGGCATTGCAAGCATTCTTGCAACATTCTGTTTTATCGGAAAATTTTCCAGCAAACGCACTGCTTTCATCGCTGGTATAATCCTTGCCACTACCCAGAGATATTTCTGGTATGGACGAACTTCCTTACCCGACATGCTCTTCACTACTTTTATCATGCTTGCCCTATATTCTTTCTATCTTGGATACAAACAAAAGCCGGTTTTTTATATTGGCTTACATTTTTTTACCTTCCTTGCAATCTTAACAAAAGGTCCGCTGGCTATTATTTTTATCTTCGGTACTATTGCGGTATTCCTCGCCCTTCAAAGAAATTTACGGGCTATGAAAGGAATGAAATGGCGATGGGGTATAATTCTCCTTCTGACAATGACCGGATTATATTTTGCATTTATACTAAAAGTAGGATTTGAACCATTTATCGCCACAATAAAAAGGGAATTCTTAACCCGGGTAAATAGCCCTATAAACCACGGAGAACCATTTTATTATTATTTAGTTACTCTTTGGACGGATTTCCTGCCATGGTCATTATTTATTCCTTTTGCCGTGATCTTTGCCTATAAAAAATGGCGGGAAGGAGACGATTTCATTACCTTTTCTTTCTGCTGGACGATACTCATTTTTGTATTTCTCTGCACAGCGAAGGCAAAGCATACAAGATATATGCTCCCCCTCTACCCCGCGTTATCGATCATAATAGCAAGCCTCATTGCTAATACATTGAAAAGGCCGGTTATGAACTTTTTGTGGCTACAGGTATCGGTGCGTTGGATTATTTTTGTAATGGCCGGAGCAGGAGTAATTCTCCTTGTTGCTGTACCTGTCTATCTCTTTACGTATTCCTGGATTGGAATATTCACATCCCTAATCACACTCCTTGTCTTAACAGGGGTATTTCTCTCCCTCCGCCGAAAAACCGGATTCGCCAATGCAAGTTTTACGATGTGTATGTTTGCAGCAATAATAGGATGGGGAATATACATTCATTGCCTTACGGTTCATTCGAAGGAAGTAACTTTTGGTACAAAACTGACCGATGTAATAAAAAAAGAACTGGGAGACCTGAATGGCTGTGATATACGCGGGTATAAATTAGGTGAATCGTTATGGACTATTATAAACCTAAGTTTGAACGCCAATATCTCCCTAATCAAAAATACTGATGAGTTAAAGACCTTTTTAAACACGTCAGAACACCTGCAGCCGGTCTGCATTATTGAAAAAAATACTTTTCTTGACATAAAAAACAATTTGGCGGATACTACGTTACACACCATGGATATTTGTACAAAAAAGCGTAAGGTAACGCTTATTTTCAGAAGAGAGCGCCAGACAAACCCGGCAGCACACCCGGCATGGCAAGACATCGAAGAAGAAGGGAATCATAGATGAAAAAACCTGATATCTCCATTGTTATTCCATTATACAACGAGGCGGATAATATTGAACCTCTTGGACATGCCATCCTCCTTGCCATGCAGGGACAAAACTACGAGGTGATCTTTGTGAACGATGGCAGCACTGACGGTAGTGCAAAAAAACTAAAAGAATGGTGTACGGGATATACAAACTTCCGTACCATTCATTTCCGGAAAAATGCGGGACAAACGGCGGCCATGGATGCCGGCTTTAAATCTGCTGCGGGAGAATATGTCGTTTCAATGGATGCCGACCTGCAAAATGATCCGGCGGACATTCCTGCATTGCTTGAAAAGTTAAACACATATGATATGGTATGCGGGTGGCGGCAAAAGAGAAATGATCCATGGATAAAGCGCATTTCCTCAACGGTGGCAAATTTCATCAGAAACAAACTTTCATGGGAAGATATTAAAGATACAGGATGTTCCCTTAAAGCATACAGGAAGGAATGTCTGAATCGCATCAAATTGTTTAACGGCATGCATCGGTTTCTGCCTACCCTGTTTAAGATGGAAGGATTCACCGTCATAGAAGTAGTGGTAAAACACTACCCAAGGAAATTCGGGAAATCGAAATATGGGATATCAAACAGGGCCTTTCGGGCATTTATTGACCTGTTAGTTATACGATGGATGAAAAAGCGGACGCTTCATTATGAGGTGGAAGAATGACGATCCTTGCAACGCACATAAACACTTGGGTAGTCATGGGTTTTACCGGCCAGCTTCTTTTTGGATCGAGGTTCTTTGTCCAGTGGATTATTTCTGAAAAGCGTGGTGAGAGTATTATTCCCGAAATATTCTGGTATCTGAGTATGGGTGGAAGCGCTATGTTGCTCATGTACGCTATCTACCGTCATGACCCCGTATTTATTCTGGGACAATCCACCGGGCTTATTATTTACATACGCAACATCATGCTGATTTACAAAAAGAGAAAAATAGTGAAAATAGCGGCTGGAGACCAGCGTGAGAAACATCCGGCAAATCCTTAACGCAGCAAAGCCACAACCAAAATGCAGGTAACATTTACAAATGTAGAGATGCATCAGTCCCCAATCCTCAATCCTCAATCCTCAGTCCTCAGTCGGCAATTTGCAATTTGCCGACTGAAGAAGTGTCACTTAAATATTTTGCCAAAAAATGAGCGGCATAAATTTTGTTTGACTATAAATAGTATCTATTCAGCGTAACACACCAAATATTATATCTTCATTTTTGATATCGAATTTTATTGTACCACAAACAGCATACCCCTAACGGGGCCACATTGTTTTTTATGTCCACCCGGATTTTTCAAAAAACTAAAGCGTTACAAAGAGTTACAAACTTTTACGATTTGATCACTTTAGAAAATCAGGGAAAACATTTCCCCACAACAGGAAAATTTCTTTTACTTAAAGACCAATAAATCCCCTGCCATGCCCCGCCATTTCAATTATCATTCCAGTTATAACCTCATAATATATATAAGGTTAACACTCCTTTGAAATATAAAGAATATTTTGTGGCGTATTTGGCATGAATATTGATCCGAATAATGATGGAAATTTTTAGCAGGATGATTACTGAATAATTTAAAGATAAAGTTTAAATGACAAGAATTAATACAAATATTGGCGCTTTGAATGCCTTAAAGTCATTAAGCGATATTGGAAATAAGTTATCTATTGCACAACTACGACTCTCTACAGGTAAAAGGATCAATAACGCTGCCGATGACGCAGCAGGGTTTTCCATTGCCAAAAAGTTCAACACCCGCTCCAAAGGTCTTGGGCAGGCTGTAAATAATATAGGAACTGCTAAAAATCTAATATCCGTTACTGAGGGGCATTTAAATAATATTGTTAACATTCTTACACAAATAAAGACAAAGGCAATTCAAGGGGCGGATGATTCTCTTGGTACAGCAGAACGAAATGCTATTAATGCTGAACTTGCAGCACTTGGTTCACAGATTGATTTAGAGGTTAATCAGGCGGTATGGAATGGGAAAGATCTATTAAATGGGATTAAGACAAGCGGTGATAGTAGTGCAATATTTAATTTTCAGATAGGCGCTGGAAGCACAACATCTGATGTATTGAAATTCGATTTGTTTAATGATTCAAATGTAGAGTTTACAGCCAATAATGCTGGCTATACATCGCTTCAGATGAATTTAACACCAAGAACAGAAAGCACGTCTCCGGTATCACGCATTGATGTTTCCCAGACGTTCGCGAATGCCGGATTTGCAAATACTCCCGATGGCAGTGTTACTATTAACGGTAAAGTCTTCACGTTGTCTGATTATCCTACTGTTCAGGATTTAATGGATGATATTAATAATGATGGAATTCTCTTATCCAAGGGATTTGCTTATGCCGGTTTCAATAATACCCCTGTCGGGACTGTTACAATCAATGGATGGACATCAAATGATTTATCTACCTATGCTTCTGTCAATGCATTTATAAGCGCTGTCAGCACTAACGCAAGCGCTACCATTTCTTACAGTAGTGGCACTGACAAGTTTACAATTTATCCAAATACAGCAGGCACAGATTTAGTTATATCGCAATCTGATGGAATTTCTGGATTCTTTGCGCAATCAAGTATCGCCACAGGTACCTATGCAGTTAAAAAAGAAAGCAGCGCCGCCATTACCTCGGGTGGAGGATTGGATACTACAAAAACTTTTAATGCTGCCGGATTTACAAATACTCCAGACGGTACAGTTACAATCAATGGATGGACATCAAACGATTTATCTACTTATGCCTCTGTCGATGCATTTATAAGCGCTGCAAACACGAATGCTGATGTGACCATTAATTATGATGGAGGCACTGATAAATTTTCCATTTATCCAAACACAGCAGGCACGGATCTTACAATATCAGAAACAGGTACATTTGCCTTATTCACAGAATCCAACATAACAACAGGAACTTCCAGTCACAAAAAAATCAGTACGTCTGAAGTTGGCGCAAACACAAATGCCAATATATCCTATGACTCCAACGCCGATATGCTTACCATTGCAAAAACATCCGGTGCAAGTCTAACTATATCGGAAAGCGGTACAAATGGCTTTTTAACAGAATCAAAAATAGTCTCTGGTACCTATGGCAGTAGTACTACGAGCACAGGAAAAATTAGACCTGAATTAAACATAGCTAACAGTTTTGCCGATGCCGGTTTTGTGCCTACTCCAACGGGAACTGTAACAATCAACAGCAAGATTTTCACTTTATCGGATTACAGTACTGTTCAGGGATTTATGGATGCAATTAATAATGATTCCGATGCCAACGCATACATTACTTATGACAGTACCGAGGATAAGTTTATTATAAAACACAGAAAAGTGGCCACACCTCTTGTGATTTCGGAGTCTGGAAGTCCCGACGGATTTCTCACATCAATAAGGATACCAGAAGGCACATATATTGATCCAAGTGCATCGTCATCGTCATTTGCTCAAAATTTAATGATTAATACAGATAATGCAATTGCAGATATATCATCATCTTTAAGCTATATTGGTTCAATAGTAAATAGACTTACCTACCAGGAAGAGAGTTTAACTACATCCAAAACAAACACCGAGGCAGCAAGAAGCAGGATTGAGGACGCTGATATGGCGGAAGAACAATTAAATGCAACAAAGCTACAGATTCTACAGCAGACCTCCAGCGCTATGCTTGCTCAGGCCAATATTTCACCGCAAACGATAATGAATTTGTTTAAATAATACTGTAATATGCTATTGAGAAATTATTTTAAGAACTTTATAGACCGTTAGTATTATGATTCCATGTTTTTTCATCTCGTCTATTAAGTCTAAATCTATTTTGACATCATCGCCGCGAGTGACAAGATAATCGATTCTGCCTTTTATTCGTTATGGCAGTCCCCGGAACCATATTGTCCTTTTTTGTCCCTGCAGAGATTTGTATCATCTGTCAAATATACCTTGTGACCCGTGCCTGCCAGTATTTCAATAAACATATCGATTTCGTCATCGGTTATTTTGGAGAGATTTTTTATCCTGGAACGTCTGAGAACGTCTTACAATTCTTTGAGGAGAGGGTGTTGATATGACTATGTCAAATTCCAGGCAGAGGAATTTTTCCATAATTTTGGCAGGATAGCCTTTTCTGTTAATAAAAGCAGAAACCCATACATTGGTATCAATGAGGACTATTTTTTGAGTCATTTATTTTCCCAACTTCTCTATGAGCTTCTGTAATAGCAATTTCTATTTCTTCCGATGAATGTTTATCCGTTCTTTTATAAATAGTTTCAGTTAGTGTTTTCAGTTGATTACACAAACGTTCATCCAGATTAATATCAAGTTTAACCCGCTCATGCTCATTGAGTGAAACAGGTTCTAAGGGTTTAAATACGCCATCTTCAAATATGGCATTGATGGTTTTAGACATTTTTTATTACCCCTTATAATAAATCTGGTACCGCAATATAATATGGCTATTAAACCATTTTCATCGTTTTTGGGTGTTGCAAATGAAACATGATGACTGATAACTTATTTTGTCATTACAAGTGGAAGCGGATTAGAAATCCGATGCTCTATCCATCATACCAAAACCACATGCTTGTCATTGCGAGGGCGTCAGCTGTCATTGCGAGGGTCTTTTCCGAAGTAATCTCATAAACCGTCATAGAGATCCTTCCATCCTGCATTCATTTCATTAATTAATTCTATTTTTTTGGCCCTTGAGCCACCCTTAATTTGCCTCTCCCGCGATATGGCGTTTCTTAC
>NZ_CAADGZ010000055.1:0-22910 GCF_900696675.1 uncultured Candidatus Kuenenia sp.
AAATCAACGCCATTTCCACCGCCTGCCTGATTAACGCTTCCATCAGACAATCACAGGAAATTACCCAGGATATCTTCCATCAGGCTCTTGCTGAAATTCAATCTTTTTAAGGAGGTCTGCCATGGCCCGTCTCTTTTCCCCTCAACTCTTGCGCTCATTACGAAACGATATCCCCATCGATCGACTCATCGCTGACGTCCTCTCCATACCTCATAAATGCTCCGAAGGCTATTTCCGCTTCCTCTGCCCACTCTGCCCTGAATTTAATAACGCCACCATTTTGATAAGAAAGTTGGATGTCTTGTATTTGTTTTGAATTTGTTTTGAATTTTATGCTTTGCCAGAATTTATTTCTTTATTGGTCTATTGTAATGGGTAACCACAAGGAACGCCCCCTACCGATGGTGAATTTTTTAATCTGTGCTACTATCCATCTCTGCAGTAGCAGTGTTTTTAATGCGGATCAGCCGGTTGCAAAGTATCTATCTTAAAATCAGAACAGACTGCCGGACAATTTCGAGCACTTTCGCGGGAAAGATACCGAGTTGGATAGTGCCGATGATTGATATTACTATTGCGACAAAGATGAAGGGGGAAAGGGTGAGTGGCTGAAATTCTCTTTCCGGGTCGCGCATATACATTGCTACCGTTACCCTTAAATAATAAAAAACGGCGATGGCACTGTTTATCACTCCGATAACGGCCAGCCACACGTAGCCGGATTTTATGGCGGAACTGAATATATAAAATTTTCCTACAAAACCGGCAGTAGGCGGAACTCCGGCCATGGAAAGTAAAAAGAGCGTCATGGCAATTGCCAGCCTCGGATGCTTAAAGGCTAAACCGTTAAAATCGCTAATCTTCAGGAAACTATCTTCCTTCTGGCTTACTACAATGACAACGGCAAACGCGCCAATATTCATGAACAAATACGCCAGGAGATAAAACAACACTGCCGATACACTCATATTGTTTGCGGCTACCAAAGCAATAAGAAGGTATCCCGCATGTGCAATGCTGGAATAGGCAAGCATGCGCTTAATGTTTGTCTGCGCTAACGCGATAATGTTGCCGGTTGTCATGGTGAGTACCGCTAGTACCCAAATAGCCTTTTCCCAATCATGGTGTGCCTGACCAAAGGCGGTAAAAAATATTCTCATAAAAGCGGCAAATCCTGCGGCCTTTGGCCCAACCGCCATAAATGCCGTTATCGCAGTGGGCGCCCCTTCATACACATCAGGCACCCATGCATGGAAGGGTACGGATGCAATCTTGAACCCTATCCCTACAATGAGCAGTCCCATACCGGCTAATAAAAGAGGGTCTACCACACTTCCTTTACCCGCAAGAAAAACGGCAATCTGCCGCAGGTTTATCGTACCCGTTGCGCCGTACACCATTGCAATACCGTACAATAAAAAGCCGGTTGAAAATGCCCCAAGCAAAAAATATTTTAATGACGCCTCGTTTGACGTGAGCCTTGTCCGTTTCATGCCGACAAGGATATAAATACTTATCGACATAATCTCCAGGCCGATAAAGATATTCAGCAAATCCGCACCTGAGGCCATGAGTATCATGCCAATGGTGGAAAACAATATCAGGGTATAATATTCCCCATGGTTTATGTTTTCTCTTTGAACATAATTTTTGGAGATAAGGATGGTGAGTCCGGCGCACAGCAGGAATACAAATTGAAAAAAGAGGGCGTAGTTATCAATTGTATAAACGCCGTAGAAAGAAAAGAGGGTAGTACCGGTAAAACTTCTGGATACAATAGCGGCTATTACTACTCCTATCAAAGAGAGGTACGCCAGAAAATTCTTTTCTCCCATTTTCCGTGATGAAAAAACATCCATCATCAACACTATCATCCCGAAACCTGCAAGCACGAGAACCGGCAGGATGCTTAAGATGTTAAATGTCATTATCGATATACCTGGCATGGAAAACTCACCTTAATTCATAAAAAGAGGTTTTTGTAATAATTTCTGTCGTCTGTAATTTGCAAACTGCAGATTGCCGGTTGCCGATTATACAGTATTCGCCGAAAGTATAGGAAGCAAATGGGGTAGTTTGCCTCAATTTATTGATAAGTTGCCCCGCTGCTACCATTCAGTTTCGTTCTCCGGAACGATATCAATTTTAGGAATACTCCTGCCATGCCGCGTATCATGGGTTTCCTGTTTTTGCATATTAAACACAACAGGCACTTTCCTTTCCACCTGTTCCAGAAGATGTTTTACGGAACTATCCATTTTTCTCAAAAATGAGTTAGGATAAATGCCTATCCAGAATATCATCAGCACAATGGGAATCATAATAGCCAATTCACGGCTGCTCACATCTTTCAACGTCTTATTCTCCTCATGGGTAATATTGTGAAACATAACCCTTTGAAACATCCATAGCATGTATATAGCGGCAAGGATTATTCCGGAAGTAGCAATTGATGCGTATAAAATGCGTGATTTAAACACCCCCACCAAGATCAGAAATTCGCCGACAAAACCGTTTAAACCGGGAAGGCCTATTGAAGAAAACGTAACAATCATAAACAGGATGGCAAAAACGGGGATTTGTTTCGTCAATCCCCCATAGTCAGAGATTAAACGCGTGTGCCTTCTATCGTAAAGCATCCCGACAATAAGGAACAGAGCACCCGTGCTCAGTCCATGGTTTATCATCTGCGTAATGCCGCCTTCAATGCCCTGAATATTAAAGGCAAATATGCCCAGCATAACAAACCCCAAATGGCTTACGCTTGAATATGCTACAAGTTTCTTAAGGTCGTCCTGTACCATTGCAACAAGCGCCCCGTAGATAATGCCGACGATGGCCATCCATGAAATAACCGGGATAAACGAGTGGCTTACCTCCGGGAAGAGTGGCAGACAAAATCTGATAAATCCATACGTGCCCATTTTTAGTAAAACACCCGCCAGGATGACGCTCCCCGCAGTCGGGGCTTCGACATGGGCATCCGGCAGCCATGTATGCAAGGGAAACATTGGCACTTTGATGGCAAAGGCCAGAAAAAATGCCAAAAACAGCCAGAACTGAACGGCATATGAAATATCCAGCCGATAAAATTCCAGCAGGTTAAACGTATATTCTCCCGTTGCTTTATGATTCAGGAAAAATAATCCGATTATCGCCAGCAGCATAAATACGCTGCCTGCCATTGTATAGACAAAAAACTTTATTGCGGCATAAATCCTTCTCTGCCCACCCCAGATACCAATAATGAGATACATGGGTATCAGCATAAGTTCCCAGAACACATAAAATAAAAATACGTCCAGAGAAACAAAAACTCCGACCATACCCGTCTCAAGCACCAGCATGGCAATCATGTATTCCTTCACGTTACGTTTTACATTCCATGACGCAAAAATGGCAATGGGAGTAATAAAGGTCGTCAAAAGCACCATGAAAAGGCTGATTCCATCGATGCCAAGATGGTAAGAAACTCCAAATGAAGGTATCCATCGCAATTTTTCGACAAATTGCATATCGTACGTGTTCGCATCGAAGGCAAAATATAACGGAACAGAAATCAGAAATGTGACTACAGAGACAAGAAGGGACGTTACCCTTATCAACTCTTTATGCCGGGAATCGAATGAAAGGATTAAGAGAACTCCAACAATCGGAAGAAAAGTAATTAATGTAAGAATTGGCAAATTCATTTGAACATTCCGGTATTATTATACGAACCCTTTTTAGATTTACTCATTATAAATATCCTTTCAATGACCTACGGAAAAGAATACTGCTTCTGCATCTCTGAAATAAAATAATGCCCGATAACGGATGGTAATCCAGAAAGAATAAACTCCAGAAAACTCCTTAAGCCTTTTTGTATGCAATCTTTGATCGAGCCAATTTTTCTTGAAAATAGCCTACTGTTTTCTATAAAATTTTCCTATCTCAGCGGGCAATCCTGCTAATTCTTCAATAAAATCTTTAGTTTTATGAATTAACATTTATTATGCCGGATGAAAATCTTTCGTAGCCTTCATATACGCCTTCCTTATTTGGGCAGCATTTTTGTATTCTTTAATACTCTCTTCCGGGATTAGCAAGACAAGCTTCTGTACCTGTTCCTTATCTTAGCCAAAGCATCCTTAACTTCAGCAAGACGTTTTACTAGCTAATCATATTCCTGGCGGCGAATCACTATAAGCTCTTCACCTTCGGTGATACGTTTTGGAATGGTAATTTTATATATAGCCAAACAAATATGATTTTAGGAATTTGGCGATAAAATGGCTTTCTAAAAAACAGATTTATTTAACTAAGCATACTATACAAGCACGCCCCTTAATTCCCTCTTTATAGAGGGGACTGGGAGGTGTAAATTTTTCGAAAACCTTATTTGTTTGACTATATAGATTTCATTTTCTCTGTTTCCTTTTTTTTGTATAAGAACGGGTTTAACAATCAAAATGTACCCCTAATCCGCCTTACACACTAACTATTCAGCGTAAACATTCCCGTCAAACATTGGCTTGTGCCCCAAACCGAAGCTTTGGAGCAGGCATTTTTAATTTTTCACGGCACGAAATTGTTGCCACAAACCTCATTTATTTAACCACGTCGTCAGTATGAGAATAAAAATACATCCAACCACAATATAAAATGCGTAATTACGCACATAACCCGTTTGAAAGAGGCGAAGGACATTGCTTGTCCCGACAAAGAAACGTGCAATTCCGTTTACAGAACCGTCAATTATCATTGCATCAACCCGCTTCCATAACTGAACAGAGATCTTTTTCACAGGGTTGACAAATACGGCGTCATATATTTCGTCAATATAATACTTGTTTAACAAGACTTTATAAGGCAACGCAAACCGTTCTGCCAGCTTTTTGGGAAGTGCCTGTTTTTTCACATACATTTGATATGCAAGCCAAATACCCCCGACAGCAATAAGGGTTGAGACCACCATCATAAGATAGGGAAGCCCCCCGCCATGATGTCCACCTGCTTCAGAGCCGTGCATTTCCCCATGACCATGTCCTCCGAACACTGGAGATAGAAAATGATTCAAGGCGTTTGCACCAGGTATCCCGAAAAAACCGCCTATTATGGAAAGACCTGCCAGTATTATTAAAGGGGCCGTCATGTTCCGGGGAGATTCGTGCAAATGTTCTTTCACATGAGGATCGACACGTGATTCTCCATGAAACGTCATAAACAACAGACGAAACATATAAAATGCCGTTAAAAACGCTGCAACAGCACCTATAGACCAATAAATAATATTTCCCCGTACAAACGCCTCCAGCAATATTTCATCCTTACTGAAAAATCCCGCAAAAGGCGGAATACCTGCAATAGCCACTGTGCCTATCAAAAATGTTTTATAGGTAACCGGAATGTGGTTTTTCAAACCACCCATTTTTCTCATATCCTGTTCGCCGGACATGGCATGAATGACACTTCCAGAACCGAGAAACAACAACGCCTTAAAAAATGCATGCGTCATAAGGTGAAAAACGCCTGCCGTAAACGCTCCAACACCGCAGGCAAGGAACATATAACCTAACTGACTGATCGTTGAATACGCCAAAACGCGTTTGATATCGTTTTGCATGAGCCCGATTGAAGCAGCAAACAACGCCGTGGCAGCCCCTATACAAGCAACCACGGTCATGGTAAAAGGGGACAACATATAGAGAGCATTACACCTTGCAACCATATAAACACCTGCCGTTACCATCGTTGCTGCATGTATAAGGGCGCTCACCGGAGTGGGGCCTTCCATTGCATCAGGCAGCCATGTATATAAGGGTATCTGCGCAGATTTTCCCGCCGCACCCATAAACAAGAGGAGTGTAATGAATGTTATCGTTATATTCCCAATGGCAAATTTCCCGTGAGACGCCGCACTAAAAACCTCCGTGAAATCAATGCTGTGAAACGTCAGAAAGATGAGCATAATGCCCAATGCAAAGCCAAAATCCCCTATGCGGTTAACGACAAATGCCTTTTTCGCTGCATCAGAAGCGGATTTCTTTTCAAACCAGAATCCGATAAGGAGGTAAGAGCATAGCCCAACCGCCTCCCAACCAACAAACATGAGGAGGAAATTGTTGCTCAGTACAAGCAATAGCATTGAAAAGGTAAATAAGTTAAGGTAACTGAAATAGCGGTGATATCCCTTGTCTTCATGCATGTACCCTATCGAATAGATGTGAATCAGGAATCCAACACCAGTCACAACAAGAATCATCAGGGCGGACAAAGGGTCTACCTGAAGCCCGGCTGTTGCATTGAATGATCCGGATTGAATCCAACCGAACAGGTGTTTTTCAAAAAGACGTTCTTCCGGCGGTAAGAAAAGAAGTCCGCAGAAAACAATTACGGAAATGAAAAAGGACAGGCCTGTTGCCCCGCAGGCGATATATCCTACCGATTCTTTACGCAATCGTCTGCCGAAAAACCCGTTAATTGCGGAACCAATTAAGGGAAATAACAAAATGAATGCAACCAGATTAAGCATAGGCCCCCTACCACTTCATGATATTCATGTCATCGACATCAACGGTTTCTTTGTTCCTGAATATTGCAATAATTATGGCCAAACCAACCGTTGCTTCAGCAGCGGCAACCGTCATGGAAAAAAATACAAACATCTGCCCTTCCATAGAGTGCAGATAATGGGCAAATGCCACAAACGACAGATTTACCGCATTCAGCATAAGCTCTATGCACATAAAGATTATGATTGCGTTTCTCCTTATAAGTACTCCGACAACCCCGATTGAAAACAATATAGCGCTCAAAATTAAATAATGAGTCAGCGTAATCATATTACTGTTTCCTTTTCGCTAATATAATAGCCCCGATAACGGCCACAAATAATAAAACAGAGGTCATTTCAAACGGCAAAAGGTAATCGGTGAATAATAGTTTGCCAACTAATTGTGTATGCCCTATGCTTTCGACCTTTGCGGAAGTATAAATCCCTTCCCTGCCCTGGAATAGCTTTGATTTGATCGTCAACCCCATAATAATAAGCAATACGAGACCCAGAACCATTGCCGGTATCCGCTGAAAAGGCAGGCCATCTTTCTGCTTTTGTTCACTGTTCGTCATTAATAACATGATGACAAAGAGGAAGAGGACCATAATCGCCCCTGTATATACGATTATCTGCACTGCGGCAATAAACTGCGCCTCAAGCAAAACATACAGCACCGCTATATTCAAAAAGGAAAAAACCAGATATAAAGCGCAGTATATAGGGTTTTTCTCAAATATAAGGTAGAGCGCCGCAACTACAGAAGTCGCCGCCATTACATAAAATAAATATGGTTCCATTATAGTTTAATTACCATGCTATAATTTTCTTTTTCTGGCAGATTCCAGTAATTTTTCTTTATCTAAAACGCCGCTATTCTTGTCAGTGGCGAGTTCAAAAACGTCCCCGAGAAGAATGGCCCTTTCAGGGCATGCCTCTTCGCAAAAACCGCAAAATATACACCGGAAAGAATCCAGTTCATACATCGACGGATACCTTCTGAATTGTTCATCCTCTGCACCCTCTATGGAAATACACTGAGAAGGGCATACTTTGGCGCACAGTCCGCACGCAACACATTTTTCGCGCCCATCTTCACCGATTTGCAGTTCCGGCAATCCCCTGAATCTTTTGGCAAGCCTTGGCCTCGCATCAGGATAGCTTTCGGTGACACACGTAAACGGATTCAAAAACCGTTTTAACGTAAGTAATAGACCTTTCACTAACGGTAAAATCATAGTCCTCGAATAACCATGATAAGTCCTGTTACTAAAATATTAAACAATGAAAGTGGCAGCAGAAATTTCCACCCAAAATGCATCAACTGGTCATAACGAAGCCTTGGGAATGTTGCCCTCAGCCAGATAAAACCAAAAAGGCAGAAGGACAATTTCAGCATAAACCAGACAACCCCCGGCAAAAACGGCCCATGCCAGCCGCCGAGAAAAAATGTTACCGCAATGGCAGACACTGTTATCATATTTGCGTATTCCGCCATAAAAAACATGGAAAACTTCATACTGCTGTATTCCGTATGGTAACCTGCCACAAGCTCTGTCTCCGCCTCCGGGATATCAAAGGGGCACCGGTTTACTTCTGCTATAGCGCTTATCGAATAGATGAGAAAACCTAAAGGCTGCCAAACAAGATTCCACATTTTTGATTGGGCATTCACAATATCCACCATACTCAACGATCCGGTCATCATGATAACCCCAATGAGAGAAAGGCCTATAGTTAACTCGTAACTTATCATCTGAGCGGAGGAACGTATCCCCCCTAACAACGAATATTTATTATTCGATGACCAGCCTGCCATAACAATGCCATAAATACCCATTGAAGAAACCGCTAAAATATAAAGGATTCCCACATTAATATCGGTAATGACCATATCTATACGATGTCCAAATACATTGATTACCCCTCCAAAGGGAATAACGGCAAACGTACACAACGCGGGGATCAAAGTCATTACCGGCGCCAGCACAAAAAGTATTTTTTCCGCCTTCGCGGGAATAATATCTTCTTTAAACAAAAGCTTTATGCCGTCTGCAATAGGCTGCAGTATACCATGGAATCCTACGCGCATCGGGCCGAGACGCACCTGCATGTGCGCCAATATCTTTCGTTCAAACCAGATCATTGAGACAATCATTAGTTGCACTACATTAAAGACAATGAAAATCTTAACGGATGCAATGATAAGAAAAATGAGTAGCTTTCTATCCATTTGAAACCTCTTCCATCATCATTCTTTGTCCGCAGCATTCCAATATCCCAGTCGTTTCGTAAATCACATTTATCTTTTGTCCGCATATTCCGCAGATAAAGTGCACCCCGCTTCCCTCCTCAGGAGACTTATGCGCAGACGTCCAGACAGACATCATACCTTTCTTCCCAACCAGGGTCATTTCCTTGCCGCAACATACAAGCACCCCAAAACCTCCGTTAACAACAACAACCTTTTGCTTGCATATCTCGCAGAAAAACGTTTGTCCTTTTTTCGCCATGTATAAAACCTCAATACTGCATTTAAATCCGGATTATCGCGGATTCAAATTTGTAATTTGAACCCCACATTTTATACCCCCATGCAGTCAGGAGTTTCCTCCTGACTGTCTCTCACGCTCAGGCAACAGGAGAAACCTGCCGTCACAGAAAATAGGCACAATATTCATGCATATTTTCTTTAGTATGGTATATTTTCCTTTTTGTATTATTTTTTTAGTAAATCTCTGAACATTTTTTTATCAATACCTGCTTGTTTTAACATCTCATTAAAGGTCCCTTTAGGTATATCTCGTTTACCTTTGTGGCTTAATCTTACCTGTAATACGGTCCCCGCATCCGTAATTCTTTCCCATGTCTCATGTTTTTGGCTTCTAATCTTATTAAAACCCAATCTCTTAAGTACAAACCGCATATCATCGTATGTATATATGGCCATATTTAACCGTTATCAGTTCGCATAGTTCCCATTTATCTTTACATTCAAGGACCTTATCGACATAAGGCTTATGATGGAACCTATTAGGGCTTTTGATAAATATTTCTTCACGATTCCTGTAATCTTCTGAATATTCTCTTATTATTTCTAAAATAGCATCTAAGGCTTGTTCTGCGGTATCCATTTCGGTTACTATGTCCAGTTCCGGACATTTAGCCATATATTTTCCGTTATCTTTGATAATATAAATATTAAGCAAAGGCATACCTTGAACAAATTGTGGCTTCTGTTCATTAGTAATTTTAGTTTTTCCCATATTTTTATCTCTTTTCTTGCCTGATAATTATGAACACTTTAGTTTTTTGAAAAAGCAGGGGCGAAGCATTTGCTCGTTTGGGCATGAACGCATTTATGACAATTTACAGCAAATGCTTCGCCCCTACACTGCGATTATTGGAATTTTTCAAAAAACTAAAGTGTTACAATAATTAAGATTTCTGTCCACCACGCAACCCATTTTTTGCCCATAATTTCTTCAATTTTATATTGTTGATCCCGTCATCGTTCGCACAAAGCGTTGTTAACATATAAACCCATTGGTTCAGGTCGCAGACCTGAATCCGCCAAGGAGTGTTGCCAATTAGTCTATTCGAATAACAGCCCGGAATTGCCGCCCATTTTATAGGCAAAACGCAAAGAAGTCACATTGTTGTTCGTGACTGTCTTGCTGCCAGAAAGAGGATAGCAATCCCGTGCGGATTCGTTTAACGAAAACACCATGTCTACTTTATTACATCCTTTTTTTATTCACCTTGGCTCAGGCGTAACACCAAATCAGAAACAGTATAAATCTTCACCGGTGTATATGCCTGAGATATCAAGATATTAACAGGTGAGTCTGCATATGCATCTGGCACAAAAACTATGCCCGGAGGAGATTTCTTTGTTACCCTTGCTCTCAGTTTTAATTTTCCCACCCGCGACTCAACCATAACCATATCCCCATTTTTAATCTGCATATCCTTTGCGTCTTTTTCGTTTATTTCTACACAACATTCAGGGGCAATCGAAACCAATGCCCTTGATTTTGCTGAATAAGCGCCATGGTGATTCAGGCTTGCACCTGTCATTACGATGAAAGGAAATTCTTTTTCTACATTCACTTTCAGGGATTTACCCTGAATCGCAAAAAACGTGCAGGTATTTGATTCTTTTTTTTCAGGAAACGATGAAGGCCAGTGAAATTCCTTTCGCTTCAGGCGGTCATAACTTAAGGATGAATAAAGAGGGGCTGCCTTTTTTATTTCATCCACAATTTCCGTTACATTCGCATAGGGGAAAGCATGTCCCATTTTTTCTGATACATCGCAGATAATTTTCCAATCAGCCTTCGATTCACCCACAGGTGAAACAGCCTTGTTTAATCGCTGCGTGATCAATCCCATACTGGTATAAGTACCTTCTTTTTCGGCAAATGTAGCAGAGGGGAAGATCACATCTGCCTGTTTTGCTGTTTCCGTCATAAATGAATCCTGAACGACAATAAATTCCATATTCTTAAAACTATCTCTTATCTCTTTTCCGTTCGGATACTCCGTGACAGGATCTGCGCCCATTACGTAAAGCGATTTTATGCTCCCATTTTTTGCGGCGTCAATCAGATTTAAGGGTTTTTTTGATAAAAGATCTTCAGAAAATTTTACGCCCCACAATTCTTCAATTCTCTCCTTATTCGATGCATCGTTTATATCAAGATAACCGGGTAATGATTCCGGAACGACTCCCATATCGTTTACCCCCTGCGAATTATTATGATATCTTGCACAGAAAAGAGACACCCTGCCAGGATGAATTTCACTACGATTGGAAATATCAATCAATGTGCAAAGGTCTAACAGCGTTTTTATGGTATCCGCACCAAGCGGGTCTTCAATAACGTCTTTGCCGTAAACAATGCAACAGTTGCCAGGTTTCGCCAGCAATCCGGCAGCGTTGCGTATCATTTCAGGCGAAACTCCCGTCAATCGTTCAACATCAATTAAACTAAGATTTTCTACCGCTAAACGTAAATCGCTAAGATTACTTGCCGAAGACTCTAACTTTTTAATATCAACAAGTTTATCCTCAACAATAACTTTGATTATTGCGTTGAGCAATATATGCTGACTTCCCAAAGAATAGTTTAGTCGCGCTTCATTTGGGGCGGTATTTTTAAAAATGATAGTGCGCGGGTTGGCGATCACCACATTTGCGTTATTCAATTTTATTGCCTTCCTTGCCATGCATCCTATGACGGGAAGTGCCTCGGTAATATCCACGCCAAAAAAAAACAGGGTGCCGGCATTTTCGATTTCCTTCAATGGAGCGGCTGCAAACCCGCTTTCAACTGATTTATATAAAACGCTATTTAAGAATGGCGCCCTCATATTTGCTATGTTGTCAATACAATTTGTCCTCAGTACCGTTCTGCAAAATTTCTGAAAAAGGTAATTTTCCTCGTTGGTACATTTTTCAGAACCGATGCCGCCTATCGTATTGCTGCCATGTTTTTCAATAATTCGTCCAAGCGTCTCCGACACAAACCCAATCGCCTCTTCCCACCGGACAGCCTGAAATTCACCATTCTTTTTTATCAATGGGGTGGTTATTCGTTCAGGGGAATGAATAAATTCATGCCCGAACCTTCCCTTCACACAAAGATTTCCCTCATTTATTCCCAGTTTATCTTCGGAAAGCACGCGCCTGACGCTTCCATTTTTTGTATTTAAAACAATTGTGCAGCCAACGGAACAATATGGGCAAATTGTCTGAAAACCCTCGAATTCCCACGACCTGCCGCTGAACTTCAGCGTTCTGTCCTGCCAAGCACCTGTCGGGCACACCGCCAGACACCCTCCGCAAAAACTGCAATCCAATGGCCTGTCAAAGGCGGTTCCAATAACCGTTCTGAACCCTCGGTTCTGGAAGTCTATGGCGCCAACACCCTCTATTTCCTTGCATGCGTTTACACACCGCCCGCACAAAACGCACCGGTTTCTGTTTAATTCCAAAACCGGATTATCCCGAATTACCGGAGCAGACATCCTTGCCGTCTTGAATCTTCCCAGAGGGGATTCCTGTTCATGGGCAATATTTTGCAGTCCGCATTCTCCGGATTTATTACAGGTGGGGCAGGCAAGTTCATGATGAGCAAGCAGGTATTCCATTACCGCTTTTCTATGGCGATTCACTTCTGCTGTATTTACTTTTACGCTCATCCCCTCGGATACCGGATGTGCACAGGCGAAACGGCGTCTTGTTTGATTCCTTTCAGTAACTTCAACATAACAAAGCCTGCATCCGCCAAACTGGGATAGTTTTGGATGGTAGCACAGGCCTGGAATATAAATATTATTGTCCAATGCCGCCTGAAAAATATTTGTGCCTTCAGGCGCTACGATTGATTTATCATCTATTGTCAGATGGATAATTTTCATTTTATTGCCAGGAAATTACATTTTTCGTAACACACATTACATTTAATACACTTTGCTTTATCAATAAAAGCAACTTCCGTCTTGCTGCCACTGATTGCATTGACAGGACAATTACGTATACAGGCCTGGCATTTGGTGCATTTATCTGGGATAACCTCATACCTGTGCAACGCCGTACATGTGGCGGTGGGGCAAATTTTGTCTCTGATGTGAGCGATATATTCGTCTTTAAAATACCGCAAAGTGGACTTGATTGGATTGGGCGCTGATTGCCCAAGACCGCAAAGGGACATGGTCTTCACCTCTCCGCACATCTCTTCAAGCATTGCAATATCGCCCTCTTCACCCATTCCCTGAGTAATCCGCGTAAGTATATCAAGCATAAGGGTTGTGCCTATTCTGCATGGAGGACATTTTCCGCATGATTCGCGCGCACAAAAATCCATAAAAAAGCGAGCCATTTCCACCATACAGGTGCCGTCATCCACCACTACAAAACTACCAGAACCCATCATCGCGCCAATTTCCAATAATGATTCGTAGTCGATAGGAAAATCCAGCAATGATTCAGGCAAACAACCGCCGGAAGGCCCTCCAATCTGAACGGCTTTAAACCGTCTTTTCCTGGGAATCCCCCCTCCTATATCAAATACGATTTGCCGGATAGTTGTGCCCATGGGAACTTCTACAAGGCCCGGATGTTTTATTTTCCCCGTTAATGAAAATATCTTCGTACCTTTGCTTTTGTCTGTTCCCATCTGAGCATACCAACCTGCCCCCTTATTCATTACAAGAGGGACATTCGCAAAGGTTTCCACATTATTTAACACAGTTGGCTTATCCCACAGTCCCGCCTCTACAGATTGAGGGGGCCTTGTGCGCGGCATTCCCCGCTTGCCTTCTATTGAATATTGTAATGCCGTGGACTCTCCGCAGACAAAAGCACCTGCGCCTTCCTTTATGTAAATATTTAAGCTGTATCCGCTGCCCAAAATATTCTCACCCAAAAACCCATATTTTTCTGCCTGCTCAATAGTATGCTTAATCCTTCTAACCGCCAGAGGATATTCCGCACGGATATATATGTAACCACTCGTTGCGCCAATGGCGTATCCGCCAATAATCATGCCCTCAAGGACTGCGTGCGGGTCACCCTCCAGTAGACTTCTGTCCATAAATGCACCAGGGTCGCCCTCGTCAGCATTACAGATAACAAACTTTTCATCGGTAGAATATTTTGCACACGACGCCCACTTATTGCCGGTAGAAAACCCACCGCCCCCTCTTCCTCTCAAACCTGACTTAGACACTTCCTCAATCACCTGCTCCGGACTCATTGTCTTTAGTACTTTTTTAAGGGCTTCATACCCGCCGCGGGCAATATATTCCTCAATGCTATCAGGGTCAATGTAGCCGCAATTCCTCAAAATCTGCTTGCGCTGCGGTCTATTAATGATCAGTTCATCAAAAAAAGGAACTAGCGGATATGGCTCTTCGCACCCCTCTTCCGCAACCATTTGAGACAATACATGGTTTTTAACAATTTCCCCTTTTCTTACGTGTTCCTCCAATAACAGAGGGACGGTCTGCGGCTTCACATTTTTATACGTTACCCTGGTACGGCCAGGGATTATTATATCAACAAGTACTTCATAGGAACATAAACCAATGCACCCTGTATGAACAATATCCGCCTGAATCTGTTGTTTGGCAAGTTCGCTTTCGATACTTTTTAATACCCCCCTCGCGCCAGCGCCAATGCCACATGTTCCCATGCCAACAATTATCCTGGCCCTGGCGGGCATTGCATCCACTTTTGAACCTTCAGACCTTTCGTCAAGAACCATTTAGCAGAAACTCCTCAACAAGGACAAGCCAGAACCAAACAAATAAGAAAATCTGCAACCTGCAACCGGCAGTCTCCAGTCGGCAGTCTGTAGACTGGCAACTTCGGATTTCACAATTAACCTGACTTCGAAGCTAATTTTATACACTACATTGAATATATATGCGGAAAGCCTGTATATTCAATAGTTTTCGCTTCCTTTAATAAAAACATAAACTATTCGTGTAGTGTATACAATATACACTATACATAACATGTTTAAAGAATTCAATTAGTCGAAAAGACATTGATTTATCTTACTTTATTGCTCTTTATAATTTGTAGTGTATAAATTGAGGTTGGAATTTGGGAATTAAATGTACTGCAAAAAATGCAAAGAAACTACCCACAAGCTCTAACCCTTTATCTCGTCTATTATATTCCCAACGGTATTATGCGACAGTTGGCCATAAACATCTTCATCCACCATTATAACCGGCGCAAGCGAACAGGCGCCCAAACAAGCCACCTCTTCGAGGGTAAACATTGTATCTTTTGTTGTCTCCCCTACAGGAATGTCCAGTTTTTTGCCCAGTTTTTCAATAATTTGCTTTGCGCCTTTTACATGACATGCAGTTCCGCTGCATGCCTTAATGATATGCCTGCCGCGTGGTCTCATATGAAACTGGGCGTAAAACGTCGCAACACCAATTATCTCATTCACGCTTATATTCAATCTTTCCGAAACAAAATCAACAACCTTCTCCGGCAAATAACCATATGCCGTCTGTATCGTCTGCAAGATGGGAATGAGTGAGCCCCTGCCGTGTTTATACTTTTCTAAAATATCTTCTGTCTTAGAAAGATATAATGCTTCATTCTCAGCGGATTGTATATTTGTTTCAGCCATTTTTGTTTTTAACGATCAATTTCACCCAAAACTATATCTAAACTCCCGATTACGGCAACGACGTCGGGCAGCATCTTTCCTTCCACCATTTTTGGCAACGCCTCAAGATTTACAAAAGACGGCGGCCTGATTTTTAAACGATAGGGACGGTTCGAACCGTCGCTGACGATATAAAATCCCAATTCCCCTTTCGGGGCTTCCACACATGAATAGACTTCGCCTTTTGGCGGGCAAATGCCATCGGTAATTAATTTAAAATGGTGAATCATAGCCTCCATGTTTGTTTCCACCGCTTCTTTTGCCGGCAATGCAACAGCCGGGGCATGGGCAATGTGATCTCCTTTCGGAAGAATATCCAAGGCCTGTTTAACAATGTTGTTGCTTTGAATCATTTCCTCAATACGCACACGGTATCTGTCGTACACATCGCCATGCACTCCCAGTGGAACGTTAAAATCGTATTTGTCATAACTGGAATAAGGTTCTGCCTTTCTTACGTCCCAGTCCACCCCGGAACCTCTTAAACTCGGCCCGCTCAACCCGTAATCAATCGCTTCTTCCGGGGAAATATAACCAACGCCAATTGTGCGTTTTTTCCAAATCGGATTATCTTTTAATAGTATTTCATATTCCTTCAGTTTTGAAGGAAATTCATTCACGAACTTTTCAACGCTTTTCAGAAAACCTCCGGGCAAATCGCGCGCAACACCGCCAATCCGTATATAGGAAAGATTCATTCTCGAACCGGAAACCATCTCGAAAATATCGTAAAGCGTTTCCCGTTCGCGGAAACAATAAAAGAAAACCGTCATTGCCCCTAAATCAAGGGCATGCGTGGCCAGCCACAATAAATGGGAAGATATCCTTGTAAGTTCGCAAAGCATAACCCTTATATGCTGCGCTCTTTCGGGAATTTCAACGCCGATTAATTTTTCAACCGCAAGCGCATACGCTAAATTATTTGAGAAAGGCGCCACGTAATCAAGGCGGTCGGTAAGGGGAATGAATTGATGATATGTCTTGTATTCTGCTAGTTTTTCCACGCCCCTGTGCAGAAATCCAATATCAGGCGCCGCCTTTGTAATGGTTTCGCCATCCATCTCGAGTATTAACCGGAGCACGCCATGAGTACTCGGATGCTGGGGTCCCATATTGATGGACATCATATGAGTGGTTTTTGCGGAAGTAGCCGTAGTCATGCTTCATCCTTTCTGTAGATAGCTCTCAGGCTCGCAGGCTGTCTTCCATCTATGGGATAATCTTTCCGCAATGGATGGCCTTCAAAATCTTCCGGCATGAGTATCTTCCTCAGGTCGGGGTGACCCTGAAACTGAATGCCAAACATGTCATAAGTTTCTCTTTCGTGCCAGTTTGCCGTTTTCCAGATATGAGTAACAGTTGAAATGGTTGGATTATCAGAGGGAACGGGAACTTTAAGACGCACTCTGTGTTTCTTTTGCATAGAATACAGGTGATATACTACCTCAAAAACACCATTTGTTTCAATTTTATCAACGCCACATACATCGGACAAATAATCACACTCAAGCTCCTCGTTTTTCTTAAAAAACTCAGCTACCTGCATAATGTGTTCTTTTTTTATAACAAACGTCAATTCCCCACGAAAATCATAACAATCGGTTATCGCTTCTGGGAAATGAGATTTCACTAATGTAATAATTGAATCATTATTCATCGCGGCATACTTTGAAATATTCTTTTATAGTGATCCTTTCTGGATTTTCTTCTGTATTTCCATGATAGCATGAATCAACGCCTCGGGTCTCGGCGGACAGCCCGGAAGATAAACATCCACCGGTATTACTTGTTCAAGTCCCTGTACAACGCTGTACGTGTTAAATACCCCCCCGGAAACAGCACAAGCGCCCATCGCAACAACCCATTTAGGCTCAGGCATTTGTTCGTATATCTTCTTCGCCACTGAGGCCATTTTATAGGTAAGCGTACCCGCAACAATCATTAGATCTGACTGCCGCGGAGAGAATCGAAACACTTCGGCGCCGAAACGTGCAAGGTCATGACGCGGCGCTACAACGGCCATCATCTCTATTGCACAACAAGCCAAACCAAAGGGCATTGGCCAAAGAGAGGATTTTCTTGCCCAATTTACCATTGTTGTCAAGGTGGTTGTCAGAATATTATCACCCAGATGGCTCTCTATTCCCATTCCAATCCCCCCCTTTTCCAAATGTATAAATAACAAATAAGCAATATGCCAATAAATATCACCATTTCAATGAATCCAAAAAGCTTTAATGACTTAAAGGCAACTGCCCATGGATACATAAAGATAACCTCTATATCAAATACAACAAAAAGCATTGCAATCAGGTAAAACTTTACGGAAAAACGTTCGTGCGCGGACCCCACCGGCTCAACGCCGCATTCGTAAGGAGTAAGTTTTTCTTCGGATGGTTTTTTCCTGCCAAGGATCTCTGAAATCCCTACATTGGTTAGTGCAAAACCGAGTGCTACAAAGAATAAAATTAAAATGGGCAGATATTGTATCATTTGACCGGGATTATAGAACTATTTATGAAAAAGTCAAAAAGTTTTAACGAAAGTTAAACAGTAAGAAATAATACCCCTTTCCAACAAAGAAATGAGACATAGTATAATCATCTAAAATCAATTTATCAAGGGCATAAAACACAAAATCATTAAAATATTTAGCAATACTTAACAAATTCGTAACTATTCAGTGTAATTTATTAAACTACCGGAGATAAGAGCGCAACTCGTTCCCAAACAGATACTTCACTATGTTCAGTACAAGGTTTGGGAACGAGTCGTGTATCGTTTACGCTGAATAGTTACACAAATTCAGGTAAATGCCCCAATTAAAAATAATTGAACCCTTGCTAAACTTTTTCTGTATTTAAGATGTTTCCTGTTTTATAATGCAAATATATTGATGCTGTTGTTCTTAATTCTATCCATGCAGAAAGTTTTTCCGCCTATAATGCTTTTATGAGTAGCTACAAATCCAGCCTGGCTTTTCTTATAGTTTTCATATCCCTGTTCTGTGCCATTATGTTAAGTACGCCGGAATTAGAAGCGAAGCATTTGGAACCTTCCAATGATTCACAATCAATCCATGTCGACACTCAAAAAGAAAGAGATTCTTTAGCGGTAGAAGAAAATGGTACACAGACTACTGCAGGAGACAATAAGCCCATTCAAACGCCGGATAGTAATAGCAACAATATCATAACAGAAAAAGAAGAACCTTATATTTCTGAACATGAAGAAAATAAGTATCCGCAGAAAATAGCACACCCCAATGAAGATGACCGGCCGATTGTTCCCGCAGAAGAGGCGCTTTCGGATACCACAGAGCAAGATAATATCATGGCTACGCCAACACTGACTCTCTCTGTTATACCTACGGGCTATGGGCACTCTTCGGTTGAAGAAGAAAAGGAAATCCATACACCAACACCATCGCCAGAGGGAGAATCATCATCATCAATAAAAGAGGTTCCGCCACAGCATGCCATCACTACAAAGAGTCGCAGCGATACTGATGTTCTTGCAGAAGAGGCACTTTCGGATACCACAGCACAAGATAATACACTTGTTACACCAATGCCGATTCTACCTGTTACACCCACTGTCCATGGGCAATCTTTGATTGAGGAAGAAAGGGGAATCCACACGCCATCGCCGGAAGGAGAATTATCTCAGGCGATTCCTATTGAAAACGAAACTCCTCATGGAACAGAAGAACATCCAGGAGATGAGTCATCAATAGAGGAAATTGAGCCGCAGCATGCTATAATTACAGCGACTCCGGGAGATGCTGAAGAAAAAGGCGTCCTCTCCGCCATGCCTGTTCCAACTCCGGAATATCCTGCTGCATCCGCTCACACAGAAGAATCACTGGTTCCGATAGAAAAGGATAAGCCATCGCATGATGTAGAACGCGGAGCGCCAACTATCCCCTTGGAGTTGTTGCCGTTTACGCATATTGAAGGTTCTTCTCAGGTGAATGAAGAGAGAGATGCTGGACTGCCAACAAAGGATACCGATGAATCAACAACAGGAATAGCTTCAGAAGAACACCGCTTAGACACTGTGAAAGAAGAGGGAGTTTCAAGGCCTGCCTGGGATATATTGCACAAAGATCCATCCCATAGTGTGATCCTTGCCATCGCCATAATACTTATTGCTGCCAAGATAGGAGAATTGCTGGCAAAAAACGTTCAGTTGCCTTCGGTAGTGGGTAATCTATTGGCAGGACTAGTGTTAGGCAATATCTATATCTTTACCGGAGGGGATTTTTTCGAATTTCTCAAGACAATGCCCTTTTTAAAGATGATATCATATTTTGGAACGTTGATACTTCTCTTTACCGCAGGGCTTCATACCGATATCAGGATGTTATTACGGGCAGGGGCTTCCTCTTTACTGGTGTGCATGGGCGGTATTATCGTCCCTGCCGGACTGGGTCTTGTGGCAGGGCATTTCTTCCTTCCTGATGCCTCAAATGGCACAAAGATGCTTTTAGCAATTATTTTGGCCAGTACAGGAATGGGATTATTAACGGCAATTTTAGGCGAATTAAAGGCTATGAATACCCTGGAAGGAAGGATACTCATCGGTGCCGGCGTTCTTACAGAGATCATGGTTATTTTATCCTTCGGCCTCGTTAGCGGATTTGTCGCTCGTGAAGGGAATTCTTTCCTGCATATTTTAGTTAGCGTGTGTATCGCAATTTCTTTCCTTACCATTGCGTTAGTAATTATTTTGAGATATAGCGAAAAATTCGGCAGCTTTTTAACGAAAAGAGCTAAAGAGGGATTAAATATTCCTATTGTAATAGTTTTGTGCCTCTTGTTAGCCTTTATGACTGGAACAATTGGGCTTCATACAGTAATAGGGGCATTTGTTGCAGGGTTATTCCTGCGGAATGTAAAACTAAGTGATTCCGACGAATTCGACGAAGAAGAATATCGTACTATTGAATCTTTTATAAGGCCATTTTATAAGATTATAGTGCCAATACTTTTTGTTAAAGTGGGGGCGCAGGTTGATCTAATGAGTTTTTTACATGTAAATACAGCGATCCTCGGACTTGCTATAACGGGTGCCGCTATTGCAGGAAAGATGTTTTGCAGCGTTTGCCCGATTGAGCGCGGAGTAAATCGTTTGACTATAGGCATAGGTATGGCGATAAAGATGGAAGGGACTCTAATACTTGCAGGAATAGGCAGAGATATGGAAATATTTAGCAGCGCCGTATTTTCCTCTGCTATTATGGTAATCGTGCTTACCTCTATCATATGTCCTTATTTTTTAAGGGCATTCCTGCAGAAGAAGGGCGACGCACAAGACATCGTCTCTGTTGCAAAAGCAGAAGAAGGAATTAAAAAGGGCTGCGTTAAACTGAATACACAGGGGTAAAAATGATTCACTATCGGAAAATCCTTTGTCCCGTTGATTATTTAAATTGCGCCATGAATGCGCTTGCATATGCGGCAAAATTGGCAACAAGGGAAACTGCCAGGCCTTTATCTTATTTATGTAAAGGAAGAACATGCCTCTGATTATGGCGGGCTTAAATTTGACACGGAGTTAAACCGTACCGAGGAAACGGATGCAGAGATAGAACAGAAATTTATTAGCAGTATTCCAGAAGAAATAAGGTGCTGTATAAATATTGAAATATTGATGAGGGCGGGGGACACCTGTGAAGGGATTTTAAAAGCAGCCAGAGATATTGGGATAGATCTTATAGTTATGGGTACTCACGGCCGTACGGGCATTTCCCATATGTTTATTGGTAGTGTGGCAGAGAAGGTGATAAGAAACGCCCCTTGTCCTGTATTGTGCATAAGGGGGTAAGGCTGTCAGTAATCTACAGTCGGCAAATTGCAGATTGAGGATTGTATTATTTTGAGTATACGTTTAGATTCAACCGGATAACCTCGAAATATCGCGGCAAGCTTTTCTACCGGCTTCTTCAAAAGGCAACACAAATAGAACCGACGACATTTGATAAAAGTCAAAAGGTTTTAACGAAAGTTAAATCGTAAGAAATAATACCCCCTTCCAACAAAGAAATGAGACATAGTATAATCATCTAAAATTAATTTATCAAGGGCATAAAACACAAAATCATTAAAATATTTAGCAATACTTAACAAATTCAGGTAAATACCCCAATTAAAAATATATTGAACCCTTGCGAAACTTTTTCTGTATTTAAGATGTTTCCTGTTTTATAATGTAAATATATTGATTCTGTTGTTCTTAATTCTATCCTCGCAGAAAGTTCTCTAGCCCACAATGCTTTCATGAGTAGCTACAAATCCAGCCTGGTTTTTCTGATAGTATTCATCTCCCTGTATTGTACCGATATGTTAGGTGCGCCAGTGTTGGAAGCGAAGCATTTGGAACCTTCCAACGATTCACAACCAATTCATGCCGACACTCAAAAAGAAAGGGTTTCTTTAGCAGTAGAAGAAAATGGGACACAAACTATTGCTGGGGACAATCAACCCATTCAAACGCCTGTTATAGAACACCCATCCCCCACAACGGTTGATATGAGAGACGTCGGTATTCAGACGCCGAATAGTAATAGCGATGTTATCACAACTGAAAAAGAAGAACCCTATACTTCTGAACATGCAGAAAATAAGTATTCGCAGAAAATAGCACACACCAATAAAGATGACCGGCCGATTGTTCACGCAGAAGAGGCGCTTTCGGATACCACAGGGCGAGATAATATTGTAGCTACGCCAACACCGATTCCCTCTGTTACACCCACTGGTTATGGGCAATCTTTGGTTGAAGAAGAAAAAGAAATCCATACACCATCGCCAGAAGGAGAATTATCTCAGGCCATTCCTATTGCGAGAAGAGATCCTCATGCAACAGAAGAGCATCCCGGAGAAGAATCATCAATAAAAGAGGTTCCACCACAGCATGCCATCACTACAGAAAGTCGCAGCGATACTGATATTCTTGCAAAAGAGGCACTTTCGGATACCACAGCACAAGATAATACCATTGCTACACCAATGCCTATTCTGCCTGTTACACCCACTGGCCATGAGCAATCTTTGATTGAGGAAGAAAGGGAAATCCACACGCCATCGCCGGAAGGAGAATTATCTCAGGCGATTCCTATTGAAAACGAAACTCCTCATGGAACAGAAGAGCATCCTGAAGAAGAATCATCA
>NZ_CAADGZ010000056.1:0-22116 GCF_900696675.1 uncultured Candidatus Kuenenia sp.
AAACTTTACGAAAATGTAAAATTAATAATGGTGTATCCACTGTGCAGAGAATTCCGTTCCGTGTTACAACAATCCCAATAAGTTCTTAGTATATGAGGGAGGTGAATCCCCATTCTGAAAAATTAATATCTTTACTCCTGCTTTGCTTCAACTGCTGGCTTTTCAGTAAAAGTTAGGTTGATGCGTATGACCTTTGCCTTCCCCGTGCCAGATCCATCAGGCACCGTGCAGGCAATGACAGTATCACTCCATGAAGATATCGCGGCAGGTATGCCGTTGAATGTAACACTTCCCTCCGTAGCACCGAAATGACTTCCTGTAATCGTAACAGTTGCTCCGATACTTCCGAATACGGGTGATATCCCGGTAACGACAGGGGGGAGATTGGCAGGATAGTTTAGGTTAAGCGCATTATTCGCGTTTATCCTGCCTCCCGTTATGGTCTTTCCCGATGGCACCGTTGACGGCAGGTCAACGGTGGAAAACATAATATCCCTTACATCCGCATACGTTGCCGATGGATAATACCCGAAGATTAAAGATGCAAGCCCGGAGGTATACGCAACCGACATCGAGACGCCGCCTGCGGTCGTATAGCTGTTATTTAATATGGTAGTCCTTATATTTTCCGTCGGTGCAAATACATCAACTGTGGACGCTCCAAAGCTGCTATAACTGACCATCGAATCTTTGGCGTCTGTGCCCGCAACGCTGATTACATTGTCCTGCGGATAGCTTGCAGGGTAGTAAGAAGATACATCTGTATCCCTTGATAAGTTTCCGGCTCCTCCTACAAAGAGGATATCATTGTCCCGGAGTTCATCGATAGCGTTGGAAAGTGCCTGTGAATAGGGGCCTCCGCCCCAACTGTTATTGAGTACCTTTATATTTACATTATGATTCTTTTTCATATCAATGGCATAATTTAAACATTCAAGGGCGGTCGCCAACTGGCCTTCTCCCCTGCGTATAAACTTTAGTGCCATGAGTTCCACATTAAAATTCACACCGACGATCCCCTTTCCATTTCCCTCGACGGCGCCGATTACCCCTGCCACAGCGGTTCCGTGTCCACCCTGTATATCGCTTGCATCATCCATGGGGTCGCCACTGCCCGTCTCGTTATCGGTAGTGTTTATTCCATGGATATCATCAATATATCCATTATTATCGTCGTCTATGTTATTCCCCGCAATTTCACCGGGGTTTGTCCACATGTTGTCTGCCAGATCCTCGTGGGTATATTCGATACCTGAATCCACCACCCCGACAACTATCTTCGGATTGGGGGAAGTGTCTCCGTTAAAGGTGTCCCATGCCTCAACGGCGTCTATATCCGCATCTGCAGTTCCCCCCGTTTGTCCGGTATTGTGCAATGCCCATAATGATGAGAAATTCGTATCCATTGGAATGTAATCTTCATAATAGATAAAGTTCGGTTCGGCATATTCCACATTCGGGTTTTTTTCGTACACCTTTGCAAAATCATGAACGTCGCTGCCTTCGGGCAGTTTCATGTGGCTTAAGCCAAATGCTTTAAATGAGGTTATTTCCTTAGCATCAAGGGCTTCGTTCACAGCATCAATCGCCTGTTGCGGGACATTTTTATTAAATTTTACAATTAATTCTCCCTCGACATACTCAAACGCATCACGGTAAGGGTCGTCAGGGGTGCTTTCTCCATAAGAAGTCTTCCCAGTACTGCTCAACTGCAATACCGTAATTGCAAAAAGAAGTGAAAGTATCAGCAAAATTCCATTCCTTTTTGCTCTCTGAAATAGTGTAAAGATATTATTTTTCATTTCATTTCTCCTCGATAAAAAAGACACAGGATACAGGATATCATCAATAAGATATAATTATATAGTCTCACACATAATTTATATTTTCAATGCCCACAAATGAGACCACCCAAATGGGGGTATAATAAAATCCTAAAGGTTCATATTGTCATCAAAAGAACACATATTTTGCAGGGTTAAAGCCCGCCATTCTCCACACGGCGAAACGCATGGGGTTAATGGCTGGCGGGATTTTTCAAAAAACTAAAATGTTACAATATTTTTTATTTTGGTTTTTATTTCGGTAAAATAAAAAGACCCAAGACAAGTTTTGTGCTTGCCTTGGGTCTTCGGTTTTATTAAACGCAGGTTAAATTTCTAACGCAAAATCAATTCGGTTTTATTAAACGCAGGTTAAATTTCTAACGCAAAATCAATAAAGTATTATCATTTTAAAAAAGAAAACACCAATTCATCTACCTAACGTCCCTTTTTGAAAAGAGATACTTTATCGTTTCAACGAAAGCTCTGTAATTTATTTTTACGCCTTTTTAAGGCGGCAACCTGACATTCTTCCTATAAAAAAGAAGACCCATGGCTTTGCGTCCCAATCTCACGATTGGTTTGCCGTTTTTTATACTATTTATCACATCAAATTCATAAGTCAAGAAACAATTTTTTTTCAATTTTCTGAAAAATATTCTTTCCTCCCCCTTTTTTCTGCGTGATCATATAAACCATAAAGAACCGCATCATCATAGGCCCTTGTTATCCTGTTTCCTTCCTGGTCATCGTAAAGAATGTTTTTTATGCGATACGCCGCGTCCGACGTGTTTAGTGCAAAAACAATCAACCCTTGCACTTCTTCTTTTGGTTCCAGTTCAGTGATTTGGAAAGGATCTATGGTCTTGCAGGTATAATTGTCAATCGACAGGATAAATCCATTATTGGTAATTGCCTTAAAATGTGCCGGGTCTACTTTTATTGTCTTGTCCGTCTGGTTTACAAGCCAAACCCTCACAATTGCAGCGTGTTTTCCGGTATTCTTATAAAAAGCATCAGAACCAAAGCCGACTTCTTTCCCATAGTCCACAGAGGTTGAAATGTCTTTAATCACTATACCCAGTGTATCCCCTGTCTTGTAGGTTTTTGCCTTTTCCAGTTGAGCAGTTTGTCCAATTGCGGGTCTGATTGCAAATATAGGTATCGTAAGGTAAACGAGAGCAACAAATAAAATGAAAAATATCACATTAACTTTCACAAAATCTCCCCTATTAATATTTTTTTCGCGAATTTTCCCCAATATCAAGATGCTTGAGGGATAACAGAAACTATCAAAAATTAACTTAGCGTTGCCTTAAGAAACGAGTCCATTGCTTTATATTGTAATCTTTTTCCCTTAGAGCACAATTTACTTTTTACAACAGGAATATCCCACAAGCTCAACAATCAATTCGGAATATGAAGAAAAAAGGGGACCGTTTAGATTTTTGACTTTTTCATCACATGTTTTCTTTGTAGGAAAATTACCATATCATACAATCGTGCAATAAGTTACGGTTTGCTTGACAATCTGAACAGCATGTGTTAGTTTTTATCACTATCAAAAGTAGGGGCGAAGCATTTGCCCGTTTAGGTATGAACTTATTTATGACAATTTACAGCAAATGCTTCGCCCCTACACCGTGCGACAAACATCGCTATTGTTGGAATTTTTCAAAAAACAACATTATTACGCATTAAATAATTGATCAAATAGTTTATTTTTTATAGGAGAGGTATATGGCAGAAGAGTCAAAAAAAGAAGAAGGTTTTGAGTTTCAGGCGGAAATAAAAAAACTACTTAACATACTTTCACATTCTTTATACACGCACAAGGAAATATTCCTGCGGGAACTCATTTCCAATGCGTCAGACGCACTTACGAAGCAGCGCTTTCATTCGCTTACCAATGAAGATTACGAGGGAAAAGAGCTGCCACTCGAAATCAATATTGAGATGGACGAACAAAACAAAACCCTTACCATAATCGATACCGGCATTGGAATGACGAAGGATGAAGTGGTAAAGAACGTGGGAACCATTGCAAAATCAGGGTCACTGGAATTTATTACCAATTTATCCGAGGAGGCAAAAAAAGATTCAAACGTAATCGGACAGTTTGGAGTGGGTTTCTACTCTGTTTTTATGGTTGCCGATGAAGTACGGATCAGAACAAAGTCCTATAAAAAGGGAGAACCTGCTTATGAATGGAGATCTGACGGTACCGGGAAATATTTTCTGCATCAGATTGAAAAGGAAAGGCGCGGTACGGAAATAATCGTCCATTTAAAGGAGGAAGAAAAAGAGTACACTGACAAAACAAGGATTTCCTCCATCATCAGGAAATATTCAAACTTTGTAAGTTTTCCGATAATGGTCTGCGGCGAAAAGGCAAATCAGGTCACCGCCCTGTGGAAAGAGCCAAAAAAAGATGTTACCGCGGAACAATACGAGGAGTTTTACAAATTCATTGCGAACGTTGAAGAAGCGCCTCTTTTCCATTTGCATACCTCCGCCGAGGCGCCTATTCAGTTTTACAGTATACTATATTGCCCGAAGGTAAATTATGAATCTGTTATTTTAAAAAAACTGGAACACGGCATTCAACTGTATTGCAATAAAATCCTCATACAGGCAGACTGCAAGGCGCTTTTGCCGGAATACATGAGATTTATTCGCGGCGTAGTGGACTCTTCCGATATTCCATTGAATATTTCGAGGGAAACATTTCAGGACAACCGGGTTATCCAGAAGATGAAGAACATACTTATCAAACAGGTTCTGGGTCTTTTGCAGGATATCGCAAAAAACGATAAGGAAAAGTATGAAATCTTCTGGAAGCAATTCGGAAGAATATTAAAGGAAGGGGTGCACTTTGATTTTGAGAACAGGGAAACAATTGCGCAATTAATGCGGTTTAATTCTTCGCAGTGCAAAGATGCCGGTGAGCTTGTTTCGCTGGGAGAATACACGGAAAGAATGAAACCCGAACAAAAAGAAATATACTATATTACCGCCGTAAGCCGGGACACTATCGAGAAAAGCCCTCATCTGGAAATATTCCGGAAGAAAGGCGTCGAGGTGTTGTACTTAACCGACCCCAACGATGAATTCCTCCTTTCAGGCCTCGGAGAATTCGAAAAAAGACCCATCCGTTCAGCAGATCAGGCAAATTTAGACGTATTGAAAGATGCCGATAAGGGAATTGTCGATACGTCTTCAGAACCGCAAAACTATGACGCGATATTTAACCATCTTTTAAAGACCATGAAGGTCTGCCTGGCAGACAATGTAACAGACGTCACGGAATCACACCGGTTGAGCGAAAGCCCATGTTGTCTGGTAAGTCCTGATACTTCGCCAAGCGTTCACGTCCAGAAACTCATCCACATGATGGACAAAAATTATCAAATGCCAAAAAAGATTATGGAAATTAACAGAAAAAACAAGATGATTCAAAACCTGGCAAGGATGAACGAGATACCGGACAATCAGCAGATCGTCGGTAAAATAATCACACAGTTATACGAAAACGCGCTGATGCAGGACGGCGTAGTCTTTGACCCCACAGCGATGGTACCACGGGTAAATGAACTCCTTGAAGAATTAACCAATGCAAAACTGGGAGAAGGGAAGAAGATTATTATTTAAACAAGCTTTGCAGTATACGCGTATAGGAATTGTATGGTAGAGACAACACCCTGCCAAATGCAGGAGGAATGAGGTAGTACCGCACTACCGACTACCTAACATGACTTAGCCAGGACCAAACAAGTCTGAGATAAAAAATACGATGCACGAAATCTGAAACAAATTCTAATGACAAAATGATTTGAAATTCTAAACAAGTGCATCTTTTGTATTTCGTGTTTCGGATTCCACAATTAAAGGTACCATACCCAATCAGACTGAAGCCAGTGGTTTCAGTTTGATTGGGTATATACATTATATTTATGCCCTTGGATGGGTTTTATCATACACCTGTTTCAGGCGCTCCGTGGTTACATGGGTGTAAATTTGTGTTGTAGAGAGGCTGCTGTGCCCTAAAAATTCCTGTACCGCCCGCAAGTCTGCGCCGTTATCCAGCAGATGGGTGGCAAAGCTGTGCCGGAAAGTGTGCGGAGAAACGCGAAGATGCATGGCGGCTTTTTTCATGTACTTTTCGATCATTCTTGCAACACTACGTTCTGTAAGACGTCCGTGAAATTTATTTAAAAACAACGCCTCGTTATCCGCCTTTCTTTTCTCCAAATACAATTGTATTGCATTTAAAGCGTGATTTCCAACCGGGAGTATGCGTTCTTTACTTCCCTTGCCACGCACCTTTACTATCCCGCTGTGAAAATCTATGTCCGCAATATTAATTCCCACGAGTTCGCTAACCCGCATACCTGTGCTGTAAAGGGTTTCCATGATTGCTTTATCACGCAAGCCTGATAAATTGCAAGTGTCTGGCTGATTCAGGAGTATCTCTGTGTCGTTAACACTCATAAAACCGGGAAGTTTTTTATCTGTCTTCGGAGTCTTAATCTGTTCGACCGGATTATATTCTAAAATTCCGTGTTGACATAAAAATTTGTACAGAGAACGTATGGAGGCCAGTTTTCTTGCTACAGTAGTTTTGGAAGGATTCTTTTTTTTTAAAAAAGCAAGATACTTCCGTAATTGCAGGCGGGTAACACCGGCAAGGTCTGTACACCCCTCGCCTTTAAGAAATGAAAGATATTGGCCAAGATCGTTTCGGTAAGCCCGCAGTGTTTGCGGCGAATAGTTCCTGTCATTCTCAATATAGGCAAGATATCTGTCGATAAATCTTTGTATGTTATCGTTTGATGGCAACATTTTCATTTCCGTTAAAAAAAATTGTTCGAGATAGCGGCGATGTTAGCAAAGTCAGAATTGAATAACAAGGGCAAAAGTGACGCCGTATTATGTCTGTGAATTGCCTTGACAAAAATTTCCAACCCCCCTAGAATTGCTTTTCCGGTGAAATATCGTGTTGTCACCCGTATTCTGCAATAGCTGCAAAAAATATTACTCATGAGGTTCAAAGATAATTATCATGAAGTTGGATACATGCGTTACTGGCAAAGTTACTGCCTTTGAGGTGAAGGAGGCATGCGCTCCTCTGGAAGCGTTTTGCCGGTTTTTAAAAAACCCAAATGTTTTCTTCCTCGACAGCGCATTGCCTAACGGTGAGATTTCAAGGTATTCCTTCCTTGGTTTTAGCCCGTTTTTAACAATAAAAACGAAACACCATAAAATACTTATAAAAGACAAAGATGGAAGTCAGGAGTGCGAGGGAAGTCCATTTGAATATCTTCGAAAAATATTGAACCGGTATTCTTTGGGAAATATCAGTAATTCCCTGCCTTTTCAGGGTGGGGCTGTAGGATATTTTGGGTATGACCTCTGTCATTACATAGAGAAATTGCCCAATAACTCTGTGGATGACCTTGAATTGCCTGATATATATATGGGGTTTTACGATATTATTATCTCCTATGATAATCTTCTTGAAAAGTGCTTTGTGGTAGTAATTGACTTTGGCATGGATAATACATTGAATGACAGGATAGGGCAGATAACGGAAGTATTGTGCGGAAAATCTGAAGAGCCTGGAGAAATGTTTAATGACCGGGATACGGACAGGGTTGTTGCTACGGAATTAAGGTCTAACTTTACGAAAGACTCCTATATGAAAGCCCTCCGGCAAATAAAAAAGTATATTTCGGCGGGAGATGTGTATCAGGTAAACTTATCACAAAGGATTGAGGCGCGTATAGACATGCCTGCGTATGAATTATACAAAAGATTGCGCAAAATCAACCCTGCTCCGTTTGCATGTTATCTTGGCTTTGATGACGTTTCTATAATCAGCTCTTCTCCGGAAAGATTTCTTCGTGTTTGTAATCGTCAGGTACAAACACGCCCGATAAAAGGCACACGGCCAAGAGGTAAGAACGCATTGGAGGATGAAGAGATGAAACAGGCCTTGCTGTCCAGCCAAAAAGACAATGCGGAGCTTACCATGATAACAGACCTTGAACGTAATGATCTCGGACGGGTCTGCAATTATGGGTCTATTAAGGTCATAGAAGAAAAAGCGTTGGAAACATATCCTACTGTTCATCATCTGGTATCAACGGTAATAGGAGAATTGCACGAGAGATACGACATAATAGACCTGCTCAGGGCGACTTTTCCCGGGGGATCTATTACCGGAGCCCCTAAGATCCGCGCCATGCAAATTATTGATGAACTTGAACCATACCAGAGAAGTGTATATACAGGCTCTATAGGGTATATTGGGTTTAATGGAAATTTAGACCTGAATATTGCAATACGTACCTTTATTATGAAAGGAGAAACAGTGTATTTCCAGGTTGGCAGCGGCATTGTTGCAGACTCTGACGCAGAAGATGAATATGAAGAAACATTGCACAAGGCCAAAGCCTTGATTGAATCACTTAACCCATGCCTGACGCTATCTTCTTAAACGATACAATAGTTGATGCGACGAAAGGTGTTCTCAGCACCTTTGACCGGGGGTTTCTTTACGGTGATGGCCTCTTCGAGACCATTAGGGCGTATAATAAAAACCCCTTTAAACTGGAAGAGCACATAGCCCGCCTTTCAGATTCGGCGCAATTTCTTTGCATACCTTTCCGATACACCTGCGATCAAATAAGGCATATTATCGGTCAGCTTCTTGCAAAAAATCATTTATCCGACACGTATATACGCTTAACACTCTCCCGCGGTTATAATGCCAATGGATTTATCCCCGTGCGCGAGACCAACCCTACTTTTGTAATTCATACAAAACCCTTGGTCCCTTATCCGGCACTATGGTATAAAACAGGGTTAAAACTCATTGTTTCACAGACACGAAAAAATGCCAGTTGTCCTATTTCAAGGCATAAAACACTCAATTATTTAACACATTATCTCATCAGGAAAGAGGCATTGGAAGCGGGGGCGCATGACGCACTGATTTTAACCACAGAAGGCAACGTGGCGGAATGTTCCGTCAGCAATGTTTTTTGTGTGAAAGACCAGGCAGTCTTTACTCCCTCAACTAATGCAAATATTTTGCCGGGCATTACCAGGCGGGTTGTTATTGATTTATGCAAGGAAACCGGCATTCAGTTGACAGAAAAACTCTTTGATCTCCATGAAATAGCCACGGCAGATGAAGTCTTTATTACAAACTCTCTTATGGAGATCATGCCTGTTTCATCAATAAACGGAAATGTCTTCGGAGATGCTCTTCCCGGGGAAATTACCGGAATACTCTCGGCGAAATATAAAATGCTGACTAGCTGAAGACAGCCACGGCAAAACCCCATTTTAGTACTTAATTATTTTATCAATTGCAGTTACGACAATTTGTTGCGGTTGTCTTTTGTTATTTCTTCCTGTCTATTGAGTTGATTGCATAAAATGTCGGTTTAACCGCCACAATAAATTGATTTCTTTGAAATCTTAAAAAAAATCGTAAGTCCCTGTTAAAAAAAAGCTTATTTTTTCAATATATTGTATAACACCGAAAACACAATACAATGTATTGTGTTTTCGCTTGACAATGCCTTTTTTTTTGGTACAAATATCCTTCTATCTGTCTGTGTACTGCACGCAGAAAGATTCAGTATGCTATTGAAGAGGGTTTTTATCGCATTTTTATTTCAGGAATCTTCAAATGAGAGGAGGTGTAGCGGACAAAATAAGAAATTTGTTATTTTGGGGGAGGGGGAATAAGTGAGTTTAAATGTATGGTATGATTGGAAAACGACAAATTCTGGCTATGAACAAAAGAAAGAGGGATAAATGACAACAGCAGTATTAGAAATACCTGAAGCAAAGCATGTTATATGCGATGGAGAAGAGGTACAATTAATAATAGAAGAAAAACTGAGTGCTTTTGATAAGGCGATTGAGCAGCATGACTTCCTGGAAATAGATGGCGATATAGAAGGCGATTCACCGGAAGAACATTCGATAAAGATTATCAACCACAGGGCAGAATGTGCATATTCAATCAGTATCGATGCGGTTATCAGACAAGATTTGGGCTATGTAATAGATTCACTCGAAACAGGAAATACCACGCGCCTTTACGGGATAACAAGAATTGTGGGGTATTACAGCCGTGTATCCAATTGGAATAAATCCAAAATCAGTGAATTACACGACAGGCATACGGGAAGTTATTCTGTATAAGTATTATCCTGGCATTCGCAGGCGTCCCCAAACGGGAAGGAAGTTTAATGACGTTAAGCAAAAGTGTTAAATCTTCCTCTTGAAAGGCATCATTTTTTAAAAACCATTGCGGCAAAGAACGTATTCATGTTCATGTGCTGCAATGGTTTTTTTATTCACAAGATCCTGCCACAGTAGGCATGCTTTTTCAGACAACGTTGGCGGATGGACGAATTCTTACCGTAAGCACGGGGCATGGCGCCTTGCGTACAACCTTTTCCGCCACACTTCCCATCATAACATGGGCGAGGCCGCTCCTGCCGTGAGTACCAATTACAATGATATCCATCTCCAGCTTTTCGCCCTTATTGACAATTTCGTTAAAAGGTATCCCCTTTTCAACAATTGTTTCCACTTCTAACAAATCGGTAGTGCCCTCCGGAAGACTTTTTAACAGATCGGCGTGAATTTTTGCCATCGTTGCCTCATCAAGGTTGTACGGACTAAATTTGTATATTTCCGTATCATATGCACGGGTATCGATTACATGCATAATATACAACTTTGCTTCATCTTTTAATGCCAGAGAAACCGCATATTTTAAAGCAAGGTAAGAACATTCGGAATGATCTATAGGACATAATATATTTTTGAACTTTATCATACACTCTCCTGTTCTGTTTGAAAAAAAGAAGCAACACAAAAAATGAGTAACATTTTCACAAAATGATGTATCATTCACTATTTAAGGCATATACCGTATTACCTTCAGGGACTTTTTGCGTAAAACATCACATGCCAATACCGTCAATAACTGCACCACATTTCGAACACTTTGAATTGGTAATATTATTTTCAAGGATTTGGTAGCCATATCTTTTGATGAGCATTTTATTGCATTGATAACAATACGTATTTTCTCCCCCTTCGCCGGGGACATTGCCTTCGTAAACGTAACGCAGTCCCGCCTCCAAACCAATCGTACGCGCTCTTCTCAATGTTTCAACAGGAGTAGGCGGTGTATCGGGCAACCGGCATCTTGGATAAAAGCGACTAACATGCCAGGGGATTTCAGGTCCTACACTCCTGATAAATCCGGCAATCTGTTTTAATTCCGAGTCGGAGTCATTAATTCCGGGAATGATAAGGGTGGTTATTTCTATCCAGATGCCCAATTCTTTATAAGCACGAATACAATTCAGCACGGGTTCAAGTCTTGCCCCGCAAATCCTCTTATACGTTTCGTCGGAAAAACTTTTCAAATCGATATTTGCCGCATGAAGACAGGGTTGTATAGTTGACAAAGCCTCATACGTCGTGTATCCATTCGTTACGAACACGTTCATAATTGACCTTGAAGAGGCCAATTGTGCAATTTCATACGCATATTCAAAAAAAATAGTGGGCTCTGTATAGGTGTAGGCAATGCTTTTACAGTTATACTCCAGGGCGTCTTCAACAATCTTTTCCGGCGGCACCTCTTTGCCGGGTATCGTGTCTGAATCTTTGGGGAGTTGTGATATTTCATAATTTTGGCAATTAAGACATCTGAAGTTACACCCAGCCGTTGCTACAGAGTAAGAAGTTGACCCAGGATAGAAGTGAAAGAATGGTTTTTTTTCTATCGGGTCTATGTTTTCCGAAATAAGTTTTCCATACACGAGAGAATATAACGTCCCCCCGAAGTTTTGCCTGACATGGCAAATGCCTCTTTTGCCATCAGTAATCACACATGTATGATTACAAAGGTGGCATTTTACCTTACAATCGCCGAGTTTTTCATAAAACATTGCTTCACGCATGTTATATCAACCTCCCATACTTTATTATAGGGAATAAACGACTCTTTGTTTATTTGCAGTGTATATCTTATTACGAAAAAATTTCCAGCGATATTGTTTTTTCTTTATTGTGATAACGAAAAAAAGGCCATTCTTCCCATTTACTTTTTGCATAAGTATAACAAAATACCTGCAATGGCATGAATACAAAATTAAATATAACAAAAGCTCCGCAACTCCGTAACCAAAAAGATTTTAACCATAATACACGAAAGGTTTATACACCGTAATAGTATAATACCGGGAAAAAATGTTTTTGCTCTATCTTAAGGGAAATAATAATTGACATTTATTTTCTTTGTGGTACAGTACCGCCGAATATTTCATCGATTGAAAAAGGCAAACCAACCGCAAGTTTGGGACGCAAAGCCATGGGTCTTAAGCGTGAGTTCTTTATACGTAAAGATTGCCAGGTTGCCGAATTGAGCTGTTCGCACTTTGTGAGAAGGATAAGAATTTTCGGGCCATTCATTACGCTTTCACTATATTGCAGAGATCACAAGCAGATTGTAGCGCATAATACTGAAAATGCTTAAGACTTATAGAAAATTATCGGGAAATCTTAACAAAGTGCTTCTGGTAAACGTGCATTATAATAAAGACCCAAGCCTTTTGCATTACTATGGTTTTGGGTCTTTTTTTTTTGAATAAATAAGGTAAAAAAACAGATTGAGATATACGAACGGTGGCATTTTTTTAACACGAAGATAAGTGATGAGTATATTTTTTACGTTTAGGCGCCGATTCGATGTATTTTGTGATGGTGTTGTCTTAAACAACTTTTTTTAATGGGAGAGTACAAATGTTAAAACTTAGAAAGTGGAGGAATGCGGGTTTTACCCTGATTGAGCTGCTGGTGGTAATTGCCATTATCGGCATCCTTGCCGGTATACTGCTGCCGGTGCTTGGTAAGGCGCGTGAATCGGCACGAAAGACGCAATGCGCATCAAATTTGAAACAGATTGGACTGGCGCTGAATATGTTTGCCAATGATAATGGTGAAGCTTTTCCCAATAAGGGTACAGGTATGACTTCCTTGGGACAATTGTTTAATACATATATTACTGACAGAAAAATATTTCGTTGCCCAAGTGATAGTGATGTGACAGAGGATGCCATTTTAGGATTAAAACCTGCAGATACAATTACAACTGCCAATACAACATTTAGCGAGGCTACTTGTAGTTATGGTTATGATGATAATCACACAGCAGCAGATGATCCTGGTGTTGCGCTGGCAGCGGATAAACAAGGAACCTCCACAAGTGGTCTTTCTAGCAATCATAATGAAACCGGGCAAAATGTGCTGTACCTCGATGGTCATGTGGAATGGAAGGGCACTACCACCTGCGGATATTACAATGGTTCAACGTATGATGATATTTATTCCGGTACGGGGAATGGTACTGATACCTACATAGCACCGTAATGATTTTCCGGATTTTTCAGACGAAAAAAGAAAAGGATGCAATATTCTTTTTGAATAGTACCCCCTTTTTTTGTTATAAAGAGAGAACGCTTACCATATTTAAATTGTAGGGGCGAAGCATTTGCCAGTTTGGGTATGCACACATTTGTGACAATTTATGGCAAATGCTTCGCCCCTACTTTAAATTCGATTATCAAGAAAGGAGAAACGATGATACTTAATCCTGAAAAACACCTAAAAGACGCTAAACAAAGATTTTATAATTATATAGAGGAGGACGTTATCCTTTGGCTTAAAGAAAGAGGAATAAAGGCCAAGCCCGATGAGGTTGAATTTGTTTATGGCACAAAGGAACATTTTACTTCCACGGGATATACCGAAGGCTATTTTGCTGAATATTCAACAAAAGGGTGGAATAAGGTACAAGAGAATGAATTATCCGAAGAAGGATTAAAGGAATTAAAAAAAACAGGGGGATTGATCTGGCCAAATGTGTGGTATGCAGTCCGGCTGAAAGAAATAGATGAAATACTCCCAGTGGAATCCGGCGCAATAGAAGAAGCCATTTTAAGCGGTGGAATCCCGGAAAAATACCGGGTTAAACATTAACGGGAAAATCAAAAAACGACAGGATAATACAAAAAATGTAACACTTTAGTTTTTTGAAAAAACACCGGCGGGTTCGTGTTTGCAACCCAATGTCATTAAGTTAAGCAATCTGCCAGAAAAGTCCCCCTTAAACTAGGGGGATAAAGGGGGTTGTTTTTAATCAAATATCCTTAACTTAATGACATTAGTTTGCAACCTGAATCTACGCGTTTATGCGTATAATGGAGCCGTGTACTGCGGTAAAATTCCAATGCCCAAAATCACAAAATCCCTGTTTGGAATGGGAACATTCTCGATTTTTGGTTAACTACTTGTACATTGACCTCAAGCTGGATGCTTATGTTACTATTCTTCTCCTCCCCCGCTAATGGCATTTTACAAAAAATCTGGTATGCTCCCAATATTCGATATTCCTTGTTCTGCGGTTCGGTATTCTCTTTAAAAAAACCGCCGAAGTCCTAATTTATTCGCTGAATAGTTACGATTCTTTTTAATAGCTACCTTTATATCCTTATCCCGTATATGCACACATCCCAACTCTCGGAGAGTTAACCACTGGCAGAAACATCTCCTCGCCGCACGCATGTTTGTCAGCGCACTTATCGCAAAGCCACCCTTCGCCTGAGTAGACACATTGTGAGCAGACTTGCGAAGCCGCCTCCCCGCATTCCATGCATTTTATTGAAGTAGCCTCATTCCTGGCCAGAAGCTGAATGGACTCACCCTTTGTTCCACCTTCCCGTTCAGACACAACTTTTAAAGTAAGATCCGTAGAGGTGCCGAAATCGTATTCATAATAAAATTTCATTCGGGCGACAAGTACCTTCCCCAGCGCAACATACATGTTTTTTCCTTCATGTTCTCCCATCGGACTTCGGGAGTATGTTGTTCCTCCTATTATAAATGCACTTAGGTGACCACAACACTCCAACCAGATATTTCTCAGGAAGCGATCTAAGTCTTCAAGCGTTGCATTCGCTGGTGCGGAAAGATGCATCCAATATTCAGGCGAGTAGCGTCCCTCAACCACAAGATGCAGTATTTTTGTTTTCTGCGGCTTCCGTTTTGCCGGTAATGTTTCCGATTCAACGTTTCTTTGCTTGCACGACGCCAGGTGCTTAGACATTGCCGACTTATCGAAGGTAGCATTGCAAAAACCACACGTTCCCTGCGAAACGGCCTTGTCCATTTTTCAACACCTCCTGATATACACAACAGACTAATAACAACATGAATTCAGTACAAACAGAGTGAATACGCATTACTGAACAAAAATATTAAGAACAATTTCGAATTTCGAAACAACTCCTAACGCATTCGGCCACAAATCGGAAGAGTAGAGGGGGGAGGTCTATTTTGAATTCTATCGGTAAGGGGTGGTTTAGCGGGTGGATGTCACAAGGAGGTGTGGCGCTCCTGCAAACAGGATTAATTATGGCTCTTGGCCTATGTCCTGACGCCCCAGGATTTCTCAACCTCTGTCCTGGTATTTGGACTAGTGATCATCCACCCAGGAAATAGTATACTCATGCATTTTAAAGTGTCAAGTGTCTATTTTTAGATCATTATTTTTCCATCGATGTTTAGTTTTTGAAAACGTGGAGGCGAAGCATTTGCCAGTTTGAGGTAACTATTCAGCGTAATTTACTCCGGAATCAGGGGCTTTATAAATTGTGAAATGATATACCTGTTATCAGCAAGTTTTCGATAGAGAGCAAATAAAACTGATTTTATAACGGGCAGTTTGAATAATACGCTTAATATCCTGTAACCTCTTAAACGGCTAATAATTTCCGGTATTACTTCGTCTCCCGCCAGCGTCTGCCCATCGGGAAATACCAATTGCAAGGATTGCATGCATCGCTCTTCTGCCAGCCAGTGAAAGCGAAGTCTTCGTTCCTCAGACTGACACGGAACGAATTCAAAGATGTCCTTTCTTATTGCATGCAGTTCAATCCACTTCATACTTCCCCGGCATAAACTACATTTATCGTCATAAATTAGCGCAACGTTCTTCATTGCCGGTATCGATATTCTCTATTATAGTATTACCCTGTAAAAACTTCTTTTTTTTGTAAGTTTTTCTTTGTGTCCTTTGTGGTTAAAGGACAGACGCATGGCCGTGCGTCTCTACATTTCGGTTGCGGCCTTGCCGCGAGATGAATCATTATTGTTTCTCCGGAATCTCTATCTCGCATAATCTGATGCCGGATAAATTCGAAATATCTTTCACCGGCAATCTTCCGTCATAGAGGCTTTCCAAAATCGCATTACCGTTATTGTAGACTGTGACGGGAACATCGTTAATATTCCTCTGGAGTAAAAATGTATAATGAAACCTTGTTCTGTCCCCTGCATTTCTTGCCATGACGGCCACGATCCTGTTGTTTCCCTTTCTTAATTTATCTGATGCATCACAAAAACCTCTTTGCTGAAATGTTTCAGCTTTTTTTGTGTCGATAAAAATCAATGCCACTTTGTCGCCTTCGGATATTTCTTTAAGTTCAAACCCCAACCCTTCCAGACCGTCCGCTACAACAATTTTTAAAGGAGTCGTATGGGTAACCCTCTTCGTATCCTCCCATGCATTGGGGTTGTTTAAGAAATAGTCTACAATATTTTCACGTGCATAAGTGTCATTGCTTCCCGGAAAAGAAAGCATCATTATCACCATAAATAAAATTGCCATTTTTAAAAAGCCCATATTTGCCATTTACCTCTTTGCATAAAGTGAATGTTTCCTGATATAGTTTTCCACGCGCTCGGGAACTAAATATTTTATACTCAATCCTTTGCTTAACTTCTTCCTTATTTCCGTTGAAGATATATCCAGAGAAGGAATCTGAACCATTAATTTTTCAATTTCTGCCTTCTTTTCACCGGAAATAGCACTTTTCTTTATTATTTCGCCATTCAGCGTAATGGGAAACCTGTTGACAACGATAAAATGACACATGCAAGAAAGCTCCTCAATATCCTTCCATGTGTTGATTTCATTTATCATATCTGTGCCCAGGATGAGGAATAAATTAGACCCAGGTCCGTATGTCTCCCGGAGTATTTTAATCGTGTCAATGGTGTATGATTTTCCGGGACGCTTTATCTCGATATCCGATACCTCAAAATGCTCATTATCCCCGATTGCTTGTTTTACCATTTCATACCGGTGAAACGAGTCTATCAGGCCGCCTGATTCCTTATGCGGAGAAATCCCTGTGGGGATAAATAGTATTTTGGACAATTTCCTTTGTTGAAATACCTCTTCCGCAACAATTAAATGCCCAATGTGAATCGGATTAAATGACCCACCAAATATGCCTATATTCATCATGTGTTTTTAGCTTGATATTTACAGTGTTTCAATGGTAGAAGTTTGATAACATATAACAAATTAAATATCAGAACTATAGCAATTATTTCTTTGGGATAAAAGCATATTGCATAATTTTAGAGGGGCGGATGTAATTGAAGATTGCATACTTTGATTGTTTTTCGGGCGTTAGCGGAGATATGATCCTCGGGGCATTTGTGGATGCCGGACTCGAAATCCATTTGTTAATAACCGAACTGGAAAAACTCCATCTTCATGGATACGAACTCTCCTGTGAAAAGGTGAAACGCGCCGGTATTGCCGGCACAAAGGTGTATGTGAATATTCCCGAACGGCATGGGCATTCACATACCGCGGGCCACATGCACCATCTTACCTTTCCCGATATTCGTTTGATTATTGAAAAAAGCCGGCTCCATCAACAGATTAAGGATAATGGCATTAAAATATTTCATCGACTTGCTGCTGTTGAAGCAGAGATTCATGGTACTTCTATTGAGGAGGTACATTTTCATGAAGTGGGCGCGATAGACTCAATCGTTGACATTGTTGGTGCTGCCATAGGCCTGCATTTGCTTGGCATTGAAAAACTATATTTCTCACCAGTTCCCACCGGCAGCGGATACATAAAATGCGAACATGGCGTATTGCCGGTTCCCGCTCCCGCAACTGCCGGGCTTCTGAAAAATCAGCTACTGAAATCTGTGGCAATAGAAAAGGAATTAACCACCCCCACCGGCGCTGCGATTGTAACAACCCTGGGAGAAGGGCTTAAGACTATGCCGAAAATGAAGGTACTTACCATCGGTTATGGCGCCGGCAGCAATGATAATCCCGAAGTCCCGAATTTGTTGCGTATAGTAATCGGCGAAGATACGCAACGCCAGGAGTCTGATGAGGTGTGGGTCGTTGAGACCAATATTGATAACATGACGGGGGAGATCATGGGGTATGTAATGGATAGATTATTCAGCGCCGGGGCAGTTGACGCATATTTTACCCCGGTGCAAATGAAAAAAGGAAGGCCCGGAATTATTATCAGCGCGATAGTGCCGGAAAAACACCTTTTGTCCGTAGAGGCGGTCTTGTTTAATCAAACCACCACCTTCGGGATACGAAAATACAAAGCGGTTCGCAGCATATTATCAAGAGAGGTAAAAGAATACGAAAGCTCATTGGGGAAAATAAGGATGAAGATTGGCTCGCTTAACGGCGATATTAAAAATATTTCTCCTGAATATGAAGATTGCAAACGAATAGCGGAAGAAAGGCATATTCCCCTAAAACACGTCTATACTATTATCACCAAAGAACTTGATACATTTAATCACTTTTAGAAAAATGCTACGGGGAATTTCAGGGACAAGAACATCTTTTAATCTTATCATACCGGTTCTTATTATTGTATGTTTGTCACAATTTGTTTACTTAAATACATTATCAAATCAGTTTGTATATGATGATGAATTTATTATTACCAACAACTCCTTCATAAAAACATGGAACAATTTCCCCAAACTTTTCAATAGGGAATATTTTGAATATTCCGGAGAATTAAGCTACAGACCTGTCGCTACGGCTACGTATTTCATTGATCATGCCTTGTGGCGGCTTGCTCCCGCCGGTTATCACTTCACCAACAACTGCTTGCACACATTAAATGCAGCGCTGCTTTTCTTTTTGCTCCTGCATTTGTTCAGACACACGGGGGGCGCATTTGCCGGAGCGCTCCTTTTTGCGTGTCACCCTGTTTTATCCGAAACGGTAAATGCCGTTTGTTTTCGGGAGGATTTATTGGCATGCGCTTTCTTCCTCTCCTCTTTTCTGCTTTATTGTAAAACAAACGCACGTCGTTCGTATTTCCTCTATGCCGCCTCCTTAATATGCTATTTCTTTGGGATATTTTCGAAGGAAATAGCAATTACACTTCCGTTGCTCATTTTTCTCTACGATGTGCTTTTTACCGGAATGTGCAAAAAAAACCTGCATTATTATTCAGGATATGTCTTCGTGACGCTATTTTATCTTATAATCAGATTTGTCTTCCTGCATAATCCTGTGGAATCAACCGTATCATATCCGGAAAACAGTATTTGGGTAAATTGCCTAACAATGTCAAAGGTATGTGCTTATTATATAAAACTTCTTTTTCTTCCGGTAAAGCTTTGTTCAGACTACGTTATCCCACGTTCTTTTTCCCTCCGCGAACCTGCCGTTGCGGTATCATTATTTCTTATCGCCTCTGTTGCAGCCGTTGTTTACAAATTATTTATTCACCATAAGCACCTGGTATTTTCACCGGTATGGTTTTTTATCACGCTGCTGCCGGTTTTAAATATCATACCCATAGAAAATATCATGGCGGAGAGATACCTTTATCTGCCTGCGGTAAGTTTTTGTATACTGTGTGCCGGTTTGATTGCGCACGACAGGCATACGAGTGTTTTTTTTGGAAAACAGTATGTAATTGCCGCCATTTTGAGTGGCACAGTAATATTGTTTTCAATAAAAACTTTAAATAGAAATAAAGTATGGGAAAGCCAGTCTGCCCTATGGGAGAATACGGCAAAGACATCGCCGGACAGCTTTAAGGCGCATAATAATCTGGGGAATTTTTACCGGGACTCTGGCAGGCTGGACGAGGCAATTGACGAATTTCACCATGCGCTGAGACTTTTTGAAAATTACGCGGAAGCGCATAACAATCTCGGCATAACGTACCGGAAAAAAGGCATGCATGAGGAAGCATACAATGAATACCAAAAGGCGTTGCAGCTTAATCCTGATTATCCCGATGTGCATAATAACCTCGGCGTTTTATATACAAAGATAAACAGATCTGACCTGGCAATGGAGGAATTCAAACGAGCCATAAAAAGCAAACAGATGTATTCCGACGCGCATAATAATCTGGGTATACTGTACGCTTATACCGGAGAATTGGACTTAGCCATCGAGTCATTTAAAAATGCGATTTCCAGCAGGCCTGACCATCCTGACGCCTATGCGAACCTTGGAACCGCATATTTAAAAAAGGGTATGTACGATGAGGCGATACAACAATTTCTTAAAGCAATTTCATATGACAACCAATACGTAAAAGCGTATTATTATCTAAGCACAGCATATTGGAATAAGGGACAATATGAGAAAGCCGCGGAAACGTGCAGAAGGATATTGTCTATCGACCCGACTCACGGGGACACGCTGACGTTGCTAAATACAATTGAACAAAGGCAGGGACGGACGCAGACAGCGCAGTAGCATGGAGATTTGGGTTGGTGTGTTACAGACTATTTCCTGAAGAATGCAAAAAGGATGGCCGTTAAGACGCCAACAACGGAAGCGAATTGTCCAATCCAGAATATAAACATCCACTTGATAATTTCCGCTTTTGCCTCGGCGAGATCTTTCTTTGTGGCAACTTCTTCAAGTAAAGCTGCATGGCTTGTTTCCAACGCAGTTTCGATTGCTTCAGCAATCCTGGCTGCCTGTTTTTCATCGAAAACAGAACGCAATGTTTCAAATACTTTTAGTGTATTGATGTATGCCGTGAACAGTCTCCCGTGGTAATTTATACGGATATGTGTGTTTATTTGTCGCGAGAGTAATTTGATTTTAACATTTTATTGTTTTTATACTCAAGGAGCATTTTGTTTCATCTTCTTATTTTTACCGTTTTTTTAAAGGATTTGTATGAACAGGCAAGAAAGAAACGCCGTCAGAAAAAGCCTTAATGTTTCAATCAGGGACGGCATTGCAGCCGCGGCGACATCGGGATTTGGAAACAACTATGTCAACCCCTTTGCCGTTGCCCTTGGCGGGACAAATATCCAGATAGGCGTATTAAATTCCATAATACACTTTATCCCCGCGCTTATGCAGCTTAAGGCAGCGGATATAACCGAATACTTCGGCAGCCGGAAAAAGATCATCGTAATTTCCGTTCTTTTACAGGCCAGCATGCTTATTCCCATTGCCTCCATTCCCTTTTTCCCGAAGCATTTCCGTATGATTGCGCTTATTTGTTTTTGTACCTTCTATATGTCTTTTGAGTCCCTTGCTACCCCTGCATGGGGATCACTTATGGCCAACCTTGTGCCCAAAAAAAGGCTGGGACGGTATTTCAGCAGACGTTCAAGGATTGTCAGCCTTGTCACTTTAGTAACAACATTTTTAGCAGGTTTTTTGCTGGATGTTTTCAATAATCCCTCACTTACTGGTTTTACGATTATATTTTTGCTTGCAATGATTTCCCGGTACATTTCGTGTTACTTTCTCAGCAGAATGTATGAGCCACCTCTGGAAATAAAGCGGGAACATTACTTTTCATTTGTGGATTTTCTAAAAAGATTAAACATTGGAAACTTCGGGAAATATGTGCTCTTTCAAAGTTCTTTTAATTTGTCAGTGCATATAGCATCGCCGTTTTTTGCCGTATATATGCTCCGCAATCTTGGCTTTTCGTACCTTACCTACACAATCGTCATAACAGTAGTACCCCTCGCGGCTATATTATCGATGAGTTACTGGGGACGATACGCCGATACGGCGGGGAATAGGAAGGTGCTTACCCTATGCAGTTTTATTATATCAAGCCTTCCTGCATGGTGGCTTATTTCGCATGATGTATTTTTTCTGATAGGGATTCAGGCGTTATCGGGATTTTTCTGGGGCGGTTTTAATTTATGTTCTTCAAATTTTATCTACGAATCGGCAATCCCGGAAAAACGCACTCGTTGCATTTCATACTTTAATACCATAAACGGTTTTGCAATATGCCTTGGAAACTTACTTGGCGGTTTTCTCGCAGTACATTTACCGCCGGTCTTCGGCCACCGATTGCTTGCCGTCTTTGCAATATCAGCTTTTCTGAGATTC
>NZ_CAADGZ010000057.1:0-21839 GCF_900696675.1 uncultured Candidatus Kuenenia sp.
CGTGGTGATGGCCATCCCGGAAGTGAAGTACTTTGGCGAGGCATGTCACGTTTGGCTGATATTGAAGTTGCTTACGAACTTTACACCACTTAGCCTTCAGCTCAATTGGCCGTACAACTACGGTGCTCTTGAAATTTGTGGGTAAAGATTAGCTTTATTAAGGGGGACTTTTGCGGCCGTTTGCTTAACTTAATGACATTGGTTTGCAACCTGAACCCATGAGTTTATACGGATAATGGAGCTATATACTGCAGTAAAATTCCAATGCCCAAATCACAAAATCCCTGTTTGGAATCCGGAATTTATTTTTCATTTGTTCTGCCAATAGAATGCGGGATTGAAAGTATAAAATGTTTGGTTCAGGTTACAAACCTGAACCCGCGAATGTAGTTTTCAGTACCATTACGTTCCCAAACAGCTACTTCACTATGTTCAGTACAAGGTTTGAGAACGAGTTGTGCTTCGGTAGTTTAATATATTACAATGAATAGTTATAAAAAAACACAGGCATTCGCAAATAACTTCGGTAAAACAATGTACAACAAACATCCGTTTCTCGAATTCCGTAACGTATACTTCGGATATAACCATGGCGAAAACATTCTCCATAAATTATCTCTTACAGCATGGGAAAAAGAGATTGTTGTCATTCTCGGCCAATCCGGATACGGGAAATCAACACTGCTAAAGCTTGGCAATCGATTATTGGAAGCGTCGGACGGCACAATCTTATACAAGGGTACAGATATTCACACCATTTCACCACTCGTATTACGAAAAGAGATAGCATATCTATCCCAAATCCCATGCCTCCTCGAAGGCACCGTGGAAAGCAACCTGTTGCTGCCTTTTCGTAAAAATGAACTTCCCCATGACATGAAAAATCAAATCATTGCCATGCTCCATCTGACAGGGCTTAACGAATCGTTTCTACAGCGGCCTTCCCATGAACTATCTGTTGGAGAAAAACAAAGAATAGCGCTGGCAAGAACATTAATCAACCGTCCGTCAGTTCTTTTGCTCGACGAACCCACTACCGCACTGGACGAAGAAAATTCCCGCATACTCATCCACAGCCTGAAACAAATCATTCGGGAAAACGCCATTTCCATGCTTGTGGTAACACATCAGCTCGATTTCGCGAAAAGACTGGGAAACCGTTTTCTGGTGCTTGAAAACGGAAGGGTGAAGGAAATTGAACGCCCTGAACTGGCATTTGCAAAGGAAGAACTATGAATAATGCTATCGATATTCCCTGGTCGCAGCTTAGTTTCTGCAGCGTATTTGTAATCCTGCTTATCGGCATCTCTCTTTATGAATCGTTACGGTTGGAAAAAACAATACTCATCGGAAGCTTTCGCGCCGTAATACAGTTAATCCTCGTAGGGTTTTTCATAAAATTAATATTTGATTATAAACAATGGTACGTTGTAATGCCCATTCTTCTTGTTATGATCTTTGTCGCATCACAAACCGTGATTAAATGGCTTAAAAACCCCGTGAAAGGAATGTATTGCTGCGCATTAATCTCGGTATCACTGGCTTCGGCATTTTCGCTGCTATTTATTTTTTTGCTGGTGGTCAGGATTCCTGTCTGGTACGACCCGCAATATTTAATACCTGTAGCCGGTATGATTATTGCCAATGGAATGAATGGCGCCGCATTGGCGGGAGAACGCTATAAAAGCGAATTAGAAATCAGAGTGCCGGAAATAGAAATGTTGCTTTCTCTTGGTTATGAATCAAAAATGGCTTCCCGGAAATCCCGTCAGCAGGCGCTCAGCGCTTCATTAATCCCATCGTTAAACAGCATGATGGTTATGGGAATCGTTCACCTGCCAGGGATGATGACGGGACAAATAATCGCAGGCTCCAGCCCTGTTACGGCAGTCAAGTATCAGATAATAATTATCCTTAGCATTGCGGCAACGGTAGCGCTCACCTCGTGGGTATTTGTCTCGCTGCTGGACAAGAAATTTTTCACCCCGTATCATCAAATACGGTATGAATTAGTCAACCCAGGGAAACGAAAAAAATAAACAGTAGTCCTCAATCTGCAATTTGCCTACTGTAGACTGTAGATTGCCGACTGCAGAAGGGACAATTAAATATTTTGCCAAAAAGCACGCACTGACGAATGGAAGTGTGCAAAGAAATTACTGATAAGTACTAAGACACTTTTAAAATGCACGAACTATCGTTGCGGTTTTCTGGCTTACCATTTCGTACTCTTCCGCCACCTTTTGCGCACACTCAAAATATTCCTCGCTCAATACTACAATCCTGATGTCTTCCCTGATACCGTTGCCAAAAAGGCCCGAAGACTTGCCCTCTGAAGAGGGAGAGTATATGTACAGTTTGCGATCAGACCCCGAAAGCCAGTTTTTTTTGTAATAAAAAAACAACGTTTGAACATCGTCTTCGATCTTCAGTTTAGCGCAGTATTTATTCACCAGTCCAACAAGCTGGTTGATGAGTGAAATGCGTGTTTCCTCAATTTTCATGGAGACTCCTTTTATTCAAAAATTGTCAGCATTTGCATGATATCCGTTTGACGTATTCCGGGTATAACTGCAATAGTACCCGCTCCGGGGTCAATGGTGTGGCAAAGTCAAAATCATTTCCAGGCATGAATGCGCGCATTGCGTCCCGAAGAGCAAAGAACACGCCTATTCCATACATAAAAGGCGGCTCTCCTACTGCCTTGCTTCCGTAAGGGCCGGGCAAGCTCTCTTCATTTGCCAAAAATTCAATCTCTATGTCATCCGGCATAAAATAAGCATCCGGAACTTTATACGTGGCAAGGTCACGTGAAAGCAACTGTCCTTTGTCATTAAAACGCAGGTCTTCCAACGCCATCCACCCCAAACCCTGCGCCAGCCCTCCCTCGATCTGCGCGCGGTCAACTGTTTCATTAAGAGGCCTGCCTAAGTCATGCACAATTTTTACCGAATCAATGGTATACACCCCCCGCAGGCAGTCCAGTGTCACCTCTATAACCGCTGCCCCGTACACATGATATGCAAACGGGCTGCCTTTTTCTTTCATTTTGTCAAACCATATTTTTGGCGTTGCAAAGAATCCATGCGCTGAAAGGTTTATACGTTTTTGATGTGCAGTGTGAATTAATCGATCCCACGTCCAGCCTGTATCATGCGCATCACAAAGAACCTTTTCGTTTGCAATTGAAATCTTTTCTTTGTCGGAAATGGAAAGTTCCTTAGCTAAAAGGGATTTTAATCTGTCAATAATCTGATTGACCGCCAATAACAAGGCATTTCCGTTAAGAAGGGTTGTAGCGCTTGCAGCGCTGGGAGACATATTTGCAATGCGGGTAGTATTCGTGGCTTCTACTTTTATGCGGTTGTGGTTTATTCCCAATGCTTTTGCGGCAATTGCCGTGATGTTGGTAGTTAGCCCCTGCCCCATTTCTACTCCGCCGGTAGAAACGCTCACACTTCCATCGGTAAATACATACACCAAAGCGCTTGCCTGATTCATGTAAGTCGTAGTAAATGATATGCCAAAACAAATGGGCATTACGGCGATCCCTTTTTTTGTTTCAAAGTGGGATTTATTAAAGGAGAGCATCCGTTTTCTAATCTTCTGAAGAGTGTATCTCGTCTCAACTTTTTCCCAAACGGTTCTGATGCTGCAATCCTCAGTTATTTGTCCGTAGGGAAAGGCATTGTTTGCTGCTAACAGATTTTTAGCCTGTATTTCCTCTCGCGGCATATTGAGCTTTTCTGCCACCTTTGTGATTGCGCTTTCAATTGCGAACATTCCCTGCGGCGCCCCGAATCCCCTGAAGGCAGTATTTGGCGGGAGATTTGTCTTGCAGCACACGCCGAATATCCTGACGTTGGGTATATAATAGCAATTCGTGCTGTGAAACATTGTTCTCTCCAAAACAGCCGTAGATAAGTCTGCAACGGCGCCGGAGTTTTGATAATGTTTCACCTCGTAACTGAGTATGACCCCATCTTTTGTCACACCCATTTTAAAATCGGATTTATACGGATGCCGTTTGCCGGTCATCTTCATGTCTTCACCTCTCTGCAAAACCAGCTCCACAGGCCTTTGTGTAATCCATGCAGCAAGCGCCGCCATGCAGGCCCATGGCGTAGCCTGGTCTTCCTTACCGCCGAAACCGCCGCCGATACGTTTTACCTCCACCTCCACATTATGACTGGACAGTCCCAGTACCTTTGCCGCATGATGCTGCACTGCGGACGGGCTTTGCGTTGAAGAATAGATACGTATATTGTTTCCTTCCAGCGGGACCGCTCTCGCTCTCTGCGTTTCCAGATAAACATGTTCCTGCCCGCCCGTATCGCAGGAGCCTTCTGCCACGAGATCGCATTTTTGCCACAGAGAATCAACATCTCCAAGGGTAAACGTCCTCGGCGCGTCAATAATGTATCCTTTTTCAAATGCCTCTTTTGGATCGGCAACGGCAGGCAACTCCTCTATTTCCGCCAAAATTATTTTTGCTGCATTTCTTGCGGCTCGCTGACTTTCCGCCACAACAACTGCCACCGGTTGTCCTATGTAATTCACCTTGCTTTGCGCCAGAAGTTCTTCGTCCTGAATAATCGAACCAATTTGATTTATTCCCGGAATATCTTTTGAAGAGAGAACGGCAACAACCCCTTTTGCTAAACGTGCTTCCTGCAATTGGAGACGGATAATATTTCCATGCATAACCGGAGAGGAAAATACCGATGCGTAAAGCATGCCTGACGGCAGGGGCATATCATCCAAAAAAAGGGATTCTCCGCGCGTATGGGCTGCTGCATCAATGCGATTCATAAAAATCCTTCACTTTGATTGTGCCGGGGAAGAGTTTTGTAAAGTGTGCTATTATCAATTGGCGGGCAAGCAGCCTCTTATAACAAGAGCTTCCCCGTATATCGCTTATTGGCGATATTTCATGCTGCAGTATTGGAAATGCGCCTTCTATCGTATTTTTCGTAATCTGTTTTCCCCGAAGATAATCGCATGTGTTCTTCAAAAAAAGGGGGATTTCTGCGACTCCGCCCATGGTAATGTGTATGTCTCTTATGACGCCGCCATCTTCCCTTACCTTTATTGCGCTGTTTATCGAGGCTACATCCAAATATTTCCTTTTTGAAACCTTCTCCCAATTTATTTTTGTTCCAGGGGCGGGAACAGGGAATACTATTTCTGACAAAATCTCTGACGGCGCTTTATCAAGTTTTTTGTATCCTTTGTAAAAAGAGGAAATCGGTAATGAACGCGTATCGCTGCCATGCTTAAGAATCAATGTTGATTCCATTGCAAGCAATAGTATCGTTACATCGGCAATTGGAGAAGCATTCACAATATTCCCTCCCACGGTTGCCCTGTTTCTGATTTGCGTGGAAGCAACAAGGGAGATATATTCCTGAATACCGGGAATGGCCTTCATTACTTCCGGGTGATTAGAAAATGCCTCAAATGTGGTAAGAGCGCCTATACGAAGGAGTCCGTTTTCGCAAACGATATGCTTCATTTCCGAATGTGCGTTGAGCAGGCTAATCAATGAGTCTGGCAAAATGTCGCCCTTTTGCACATATAAATCAGTGCCTCCGGAGATGAAAAATCCGGGGGTGGAGGCGGCCTTCTTATATTGTTTCCCGGAAATGCTGTTTAATCGTATGGGAATATCCTTGAAATAGTCAGGAATAATTCCCTTTTCAACAAGTGTTTTTACGCCGGTTGCGGTATCAATGTGTTCTTTTATCATGCCAAAACTTTGCTTTAAAGACCGGTATCCTGTGCAGCGGCAAAGGTGTCCCCCAAGCATTTTCTTAAATCCATCTTTTGTCAGATGACTGGCACATTCCATAGCATATCCGGTAAGAGAAACAATAATCCCCGGCGTGCAAAAACCACATTGCGTCGCCCCTTTATCCACAACCGCCTGTTGTATGGGTGAAAGGTTATCCATGTTTAACCCTTCGATTGTTACCAGATGTTTTCCGTGTAATTCTCCCAACGGCATTAAACAGGAATTTGCAGACTTATAAAAAACCCTGTTATTTATTAATTCACCGACGAGCACAGTGCATGCCCCGCAATCACCTTCGCGGCATCCTTCCTTTGTACCCGTCAGCCGCTGATTTATGCGAAGGTAATCAAGTACTGCTATGCCTGAAGATTCGGCGGTATGTATCTCTTTCTCATTAAGCAGAAAACGTATTTTCTGAACCATAGTATAATTGCCAATTCATTTGTATATTTCCCGGAATATTACCATTATCATTACTTTTTACGGCATACTCTTTAAAATCTTTTCTCAGAAAATGCCGCACCCAGGACTTATTTTCCCTATTAAGGCATTAATATACAAGGAAAAAGGCATTAAACTATTACCTTGTAAAAATTTCTTTTTTTGGTGGTGGCTATGCGGCGACTCTCTGTTTTGATTACACATTCATACCCTACGTTGTATTTACAAATGCGGCTGCAATGTGATAAACTGAGACGTCATGTCCCCTGTTTCTTTTCTTTTTGTAGAAAACTCATTGGATATTGCAAATGAAAGAATCTATACAACTGCTGCGAAAGCATAAACAATACAAGGAAATTATTCGTCAACTTTCTTCCGGGAAGGGTTGTTGTGTCAACGGCCTCTGGGGCTCCTCTGCGAATTTGTTTGCCGCGGCGGTTGCCAATGAACATTTTTATACAAAAGGGTTGACGCCAAAGATCCTTTTAGTCGTGCCAGACGCTGAAGATGCACGGGAAGATTGGGAAGATTTGAAGACGTTTTCAAATCTTCCCGTGACGCTGTTTCCGGCGGTTGAAGACATCTTTAATAATGAATCAGATGCGTATGAGGATATCATGGCGCAGCGGCTGTTCATTTTAAATCAATTATGCCGGAAAAACAAAGACGCCTCACACCAAACGGATGTAATAGTTTCTTCGATTCAGGCGCTTATACAGCCAGTCCCTTCAAAAAAAACCATCGGCGATAATATCGTTTCTTTTCAAAAAGGCCAGGAATATCCGATGGAGAACCTTATTGGCCTGCTGCATTCCCATCATTATCAAGAGACCAGTCAGGTGGAAAATCAGGGTGAATACGCAATTCATGGGGGTATTATTGATATATTTCCCTTCGCAACGGAAATACCTTGCCGCATTGAATATTTTGGAGATGAAATTGAATCTGTTCGTAGTTTTAATGTGGAAACCCAGCAATCGGTGGCACAGATAAACAGTTGCCAGATATTATTCGTTCATAAAATGTATGGCCTTCATCCCATGCAGGGGGAAATACAAAAAACATCGCTTCTTGATTACCTTAGCGGAGAAACTACCATTATCCTGAAGGAACCAACAAGGATTGAAAGTAAATTAAGACAGATGCTGGAAATAACCGACTACAAGGAAGCACTCTTCACAGAGGAAGAGATTTTTAAGCAATTAAAGACCTTTACGAAAATTACTTTGTCAAAATTGCCGTTTACCACGGAGAACAATGCGTATGCTTTTCAGGTTAAGGCGATAGATGAATTCCCACGACAGATACAGGATATTGTGGCGGAATTTAAAAAGATTACCGAAGCGCATGATAAAACAATCGTTTTTTGCATAAATCCCGCGGAAGAACAACGTTTTCGGGAAATAACAAGCGGCTTGCCCGAAGGCTTGCAGAGGTTTGAGCTTCGACGCGGATATATAAGCCAGGGATTCCGATTTGCCGATATCAATATAGCCATCCTTGCAAACCATGAAATCTTCCATCGTTACAAACAGCACCACGAGGTTAAAAAGGTGGTGCAAACCCGGGCAATCGACTCGTTTCTTGACCTGAAGAAAGGGGACTATATAGTACACGTCACCCACGGCATAGGGCGTTTTTTGGGTATTGAGATTATTGAGGATGATGGCTGTAAAAGGGAATATCTTGTTCTGGAATACGATGAGGGAACAAAAATATATGTACCTGCAACAAAGATCGAACTTGTTCAAAAGTACATTGGCGCTTCCGGCCATAAGGCAAAATTGGATAAGATTCATTCTAAATCGTGGGAGATGCGCAAAAAGCGTGCAGAACATGCCGTTGCGGACATTGCAAGCGATTTATTGCATATTCAGGCGTCGAGAAACGCGAAGGAGGGCATTGCCTACCCTCCGGATACGGAATGGCAAAGGGACTTTGAATCGGCGTTTATATATGAAGAAACGCCTGACCAGTTACAGGTTTTGGAGGCAATAAAGTCGGACATGCAATCAAAGAGGCCGATGGACCGTCTTATTTGCGGAGACGTCGGTTATGGAAAGACAGAGCTTGCCATTCGGGCGGCATTTAAAGCAGCAATGTATGGCAAACAGGCGGCGGTTCTGGTGCCCACCACAATTCTGGCGCAGCAGCATTACACTACGTTTTCTGAGCGCATGGCGGACTATCCGGTAGAAATTGAAGTCTTGAGCCGGTTGAAATCTCATAAGGAACAAAAGGATATTTTGGAGAAAACGCTGGCAGGAAAGATTGATATCCTCATCGGCACTCACCGGTTGTTGCAAAAAGATGTTGTATTTAAAGACCTTGGGCTTGTTATTATTGATGAAGAACAGCGGTTTGGAGTTGCTCACAAAGAAAGGTTTAAGAAGATGCGGCAGGTGGTTGATATGCTGACTCTGACGGCCACGCCCATACCAAGAACGCTTCATATGTCTCTGATGGGAATTAAGGACATTTCTTCGCTAAATACCCCGCCGCTGGGAAGGCAGTCAATTAGGACACAAATCATGCGATTTGACCATAAACGCATCAGGCAAGCCATATTACTCGAAATGAACAGAAACGGGCAGGTATATTTCGTCCACAACAGGGTGTATAATATCGAGCGCATCGCGCACACACTATCCACGATAGTGCCGGAGGCGAGAATTTTAGTCGTTCACGGACAAATGATGGATGAAAAGCTTTTAGCACAGAGAATGAAAGATTTTGTAGATCATAAGGCGGATATTCTTGTTTCTACCACAATAATAGAGTCCGGGCTGGATATACCAAATGTGAATACCATCTTTATTAACTGCGCAGACTCCTTTGGCCTTGCCGATTTGCATCAATTGCGTGGCAGGGTGGGAAGATACAAACATCATGCATATGCGTATATTGTTTTACCCATTGATCGTCCGGTAACCCCTGAAGCTGAAAAAAGGGTGAAGGCGATTGAAGAATTTGCGGAACTGGGCGCCGGATTTAAAATAGCTATGCGGGATCTCGAAATCAGAGGGGCGGGAAATATCCTGGGGGTGGAACAGCACGGCCACATAGCGGCAGTAGGTTATGAGATGTATTGCCGTTTGCTGGAGATAGCCGTATGCAAGGCACGTAATGAACCCGTCAGCGAACCTCCCGATGTCTCATTGAAATTAAATCTGGAATCCTTTCTCCCTGACGAATATATCCCGGAATATAGTTTGAAAATGGATATTTACCGAAGGTTGAATCGTTCCAATACCTTCAAAGAAATTGACGAGATCAGGAAAGAAATGATTGACCGGTTTGGGAATGCGCCTCAATCAGTAAAAAACCTGCTTTCCGAGAGTGAGCTAAGAATCATTGCAAGGGATTCGAAAATCCGTTCTATAGTCCGGGTAAACAACACCCTCATCATCCAGGTAAATGATTTAAAAAAGGCGGAGATTTGCCTTTCTAAGTTGAAGAAAAATATACGGGTAATTAATAATGACACATTGCATCTAAGGCTGTTAAAAGATAGGATGCATCCCGAAGATTTGGTGCATTATTTAAAAAAATCTTTGACTGATACCGATACTGCCAGGTATTCATGATTTTTCACAACGTATAGTTAATTTCTGATCATTTGTATGCATAGGTAGTTATTCGCTGTTTGGAAAACGAAAGAGACGCCTTGAGAGAAAAATCTTATCATAGCACAGGATTCTGTTATACTACTTGACATAGTGGGATGAAAGTGTAGGATATGTAACGATTTTGTATGTGGCAAGAAAGGCATAGGTGGCATTTTCCAACCAAATATCACTTAAACCGTTTATAAATTTTTAGAGAAAGAGAGGCTTTTTAATGAAAAACGTGGAATTATCTGTAGAAGGAAACATACTCACCATAAAGATAGACCTGTCAAAAGAATTTGGACTTTCTTCGTCAGGAAAGAACATTATTGTTGCATCAACGGAGGGAAATGTTACCATCCCCGACCGTGAAGAAAAGATCGGAATGAACGTTTACCGGAAACAAACAACGTAAAAGTGGACGGGGGAAAAAAACGACCTATGCAGTAAATAGTTCAAAAAAAGGGTTCACAGGAAGCGAGTCATTTCCTGTGAACCCTTTTTGATTAATCTGGCTCTCTTATCTGCATCAATGCTACTTATTGAAATAACTGCATTATGCTTTGAGGCCCCGCATTTGCCTGCGCCAGCATAGCGCTTGCAGTCTGTTGTAATATTTGAAACTTTGTTGACTCTAACTGTTCGTATGCCATGTCCGCATCTTCAATCCTGCTCCTGGCCGCCTCAGTATTCGTCCTCGCTACAGTTAAACTGGTTTCCTGATAGGTCAGTCTGTTAACTACTGCACCAATGTAACTCAATCCTTCTGATACATCCGCAATGGCGGTATCTATATTGCTCATCAATGCCTGCGCGGATGCCGAAGAAGTAACCGCCCTGCCCGCCGTAGCAACACTTACCCGCAATCCATCAGCCTTATAGTTTGTATTGCTGTCATCAAAGCTTACATTGTCTTTTGCTAACAAGTCAAACTTCAACACGTCATTGGTGCTGCTTGCCCCTGCGCCAATCTGGAATTTAAACTGCACGCTACTTGCCGCTCCTGAACCTGTAGCAGAATTTCCTGTACCAAATATTGACTGGGAATTCCATGTAGCCTGGGTAACTTCAAGATCGATTTGCGTTGCCAATGCTTTGAGTTCCGACTGAATAGCGTTACGTTCTGCACTCCCTAACGAATCGTCTGCCGCCTGCGTTGCCTTTGTCTTCATCTGTGTCAAAATATCAAGGATATTATTCAGATGGCCTTCCGCAACCGCCATAAGATTCTTGGCAGAACCTATGTTTGCAAGGGCCTGGCCAAGCCCTTGTGAACGGGCATTGAATTTTTTGGCAATCGTAAAACCCGCAGCGTCATCGGCAGCATTATTAATTCTTTTGCCCGTCGCAAGCCTTAATTGCGAAACCGACAATTTCGAATTAATGTCATTTAACGACCGTAACGCATTCAACGCATTAATATTTGTGTTTATCCTACTCATAACCGGACTCCTTTCCAAAAAAACATGTAATTAATTCCTTTCTAACAGTAAAAACGAAACATGTTACTCATTTTTGTTGCTATAGCAAAAACCTTGTAAACAAAGAATAGCAATGCGTATGCCACTGAATATTTACACCGCGGTAACAAGGCGTATCTGCCGCATTTACAATACAATAAGATGATTATTTATTATTTTATACGCGATTATTAAAGGGTTTAATTATTCAACAACCGAAAGATTTGTTGAAAATTTTTCCGATCAATTGGGAAAGTATTTCTTGTTTTATTTATCTATAAAACCGGCTTTGTTCGTTTTTTGTTTTTGATAAGTGATGATGTTTTTTTTGTAAAAAACGGTGATGAAGCACATTGAATAGCTGCAATATTCTTTTGTGAACAGTGGAAAATGGTTTGCAGTATAAATGTCAAAAAAAATTTCTTGCCTTACCCTCGAAGTGTGATATTCTTTCGCTAATAGCCCGTCGCCGTAGACGTAGAATGCTAGGATTAGTAGAAATTTCTTTGCATTTCTTTGGCAAAATATTTAATGGTCACTTTTGCAGTCGGCAGATTGAATACTGTTTTCTTGCTTGTTTGTTTCCTGCTATGCCAACTCAGGATTTTTGAGAGAATATCTGTACTATTTCAAATGGACGAATTTCCTTTAATCAAGTGGATAAGAAACAGAAAGAAAAAATCAAATGCCGTTGTATGCGGCATTGGAGATGACTGTGCGGTCATTAATACTGCCAAAAATACCTTATGCCTCATAACCACGGACATGTTGGTAGAAGGCACACATTTTGATCTAAAGAAACATAATGCGTCCGAAGTAGGAAGGAAGGCAATTGCCTGCAGCATTAGCGACATAGCATCTATGGGCTGCAAACCATCCGTTGCGGTAATTTCTCTCTGTTTTCCACACGGAACAAAAAACAGTTTTGCAAAAAGGTTATATGCCGGCATATGGGAAATAGCAGATAAATATGATATTGATATTGTCGGTGGAGATATCATTAGCGGAGAAGGTCCTTTTTGTATTAATGTTACCTTGCTGGGAAAGAATGAGGGATTAATGCCTGTATATCGTTCCGGTGCAAAAGCAGGAGATAAAATTTTAGTGACGGGAAGACTTGGCGGTTCTTTATTGGGCAAACATATGTTTTTTGAACCACGATTAGATGAAGGCATTGCGTTGAACAAAAATTTTACTGTCCATGCCATGATAGATATCAGCGACGGATTGACTGCGGATTTGAATCATATATTGGAAGAAAGCGGGGTGGGAGCTGTTTTGTTTGAAGATAAAATCCCCGTGTCTGACGACGCATTAAAAATATCGAAAAAAACGGGGAAAACCCCGATTCATCACGCCTTCTCCGATGGGGAAGATTATGAACTGTTGGCGGTATTGTCAAAAACACAGGCGGAAAAGGTATTGACGTCAGATTTATTTCATGGCCTGGAGATAAGTTGTATAGGAGAAATTGTTGAAGATAAAGGACTTTGGCTGAGGGACGGGAAGGGTAAATTGCGCCGGATACGACCTAAAGGTTATAAACATTGTTAAACCTAAGCTGGCATAGCCGGAAGTGTAAAAACAGTCCTCAATCTGCAATCTACCGACTGTAGATTGTAGAGAGTAACTTTCATTTTGCTGAGCATTTTCAAAAAACCAAAAAGAATTATGGATGGTGCAGGAACATTGGCGAAAAAAGGGCATGAAATAATTTTCACCAGCAAAAATGCAGAGGAAACAATAAAATTTGGTAAAGCATTAGGCACATTATTAACAAATGGGCATGTCGTTGCCTTGATTGGCGACCTGGGCACTGGAAAAACTACCATGGTAAAAGGAATAGTTACAGGACTTGACGTCAAGGATAGCAGAAATGTAAAAAGTCCCACCTTTTCTCTGGCGCACAAATATAATGGCCGCATTCCTGTTTATCATATAGACGCCTACAGACTATCAGGGTCACAGGAATTATTGGATATAGGCAGTGATGAAATGATCTTTGGAAATGGCGTGACAATAATAGAATGGGCAGACAACGTACCCGACAGCCTTCCTGAAGAATATTTGAAAATAACATTAACACATGTTTCTGAAGAACGAAGGAACATAAAAGCATGCGCTTACGGCAAACGTTACGATCAAATAATACAATTATTACGCGATTGGTGCGATTGACCGGATTCGTAGTAATGCAAAGTGACCGCAATTGCAGAACAAAGCGAGAGTGTTTTTCTCTTTTTTTGTAAGATACTTTAACCCTGCCGAGTTCTATGCCTGCCGCACAGGCGGTATAATCAACGAATTTCCTTATACTGCCTGCCTGATACGTTTCGTGGAAATACCAGATCTTTTCTCCTTGTTATTACATGAGGGATATCCATTATTTATCCGGTTTCCCTCGAGATATTCATGGATATCGCCTTCCATAAACTTTGTCCGTCCTCCGATCCGGTAGCCTTTTATTCTCCCTTCCTTCAGATAACGCATCAGTGTCTTTCTGTCGATGCCTATTCTCTGTGCTGTTTGTGTAGTGGTATACCACATGGTGAAACCTCCTTACGCTTATGATTATAAAAAAGATATTAACAGGTGAATGCATGTTCACCATTATATCCTTTTGAAATAAACAGTCAACGTTTTTTTGAAGACGATTACTCCAAAAAGTTGTTATTAGTAATATTATTGCGTTTATCAATTGTTTGCCGTTTGTAACAATTCCGTGGCTTCAGGAATGGCATGGCTTGCTGATGGGATAGTGCAGTTAGGGATCGGTTGGCAGCGCTTAAGAATTTTATTTTCAAAATATTTTATATTTTTCTTGTTATAAAGGAAAATTGCGTATATACTTCTTAAGTCGGTTGACTTGAACAGTAATATTATACAAAGTTGTGATGTGTTTCGTTGTAATGTTAAGGCTGCAAGGATGAAAACCTTGTGGCCTTTTTTTATTAGTAGCCAAATTTTTTTACCAAACGAAAGGGGGTGATTTATTATGGCGAACGGAACAGTAAAGTGGTTTAATGATTCAAAAGGTTTCGGCTTTATTTCTCAGGAAAACGGAACTGATGTATTTGTTCATCAGACGTCCATCAAGTCAGAGGGTTTCAGAACTCTTGCTGAAGGAGATAAGGTTGAGTTTGATGTCATTTCAGACCAAAAAGGCCAAAAGGCCACAAATGTTGTAAAAGTATAAATATGTGAAAAGCCCACTCTAATGTTTTAAATATAAACGATTGTATGATAGTTGATATATAAAAAATGGAGTAGACGCAATAAATACTGTTATAATTACAACACACAGCCCCATTATCCGTAATAGGATAATGGGGTTTTTTTTGTAAAAAAAAGAAGGAAAAACCGTTGCAAAATATCGGCGTTTGTCAATATACACGCCAAAAACCATTTCAAAAAATGAATGTGCTGGAACAAATTTTTAAGGCTCATTGTTCTGTATGACACACAAGTACACTGCATATTTTTTATATTCTTTTATTGGTTTTTTTGTGCAGACGCGTCTGTCTTTTTCCCTTTGACAGCATACCCGGTTTTTGAGGATTGCTTGTGTGAAATCCGTTAACTATAACTATGGAGAAAATATAAGGAATCATCCAGTTTATTATGAAAGGAACAAATCTATGAAAACAATAATGGTTTTGGAAAATAACGAACAACAGCGTATTCTCTGTAAACAAAAATTATCAAACGAAGGCTATAATGTCATTACGGCAAATGACGGCAAAACGGCGATTAAAAAAGTAAATGATTACTGGCCGGATATTGTCATAATGAATGTTAATATAAGTGATATAGATATCGTTGATGTTATAGGTAATATATTAATTCAGCATAAAAACATCCCTATCATACTGCGCACGGATAACAACTTTTACGGAAAGAATTTTCACCCGTGGCATGCGAATGTAATTACTTCACGCCCTTCATGGTTTTTTGAACTGAAAGAGAAAATAAAAACGTTGCCCAACGAAAACAAAGAGGTTGCATGCAATTTCAAGATTGGTGAAAAATTGAGCGTACACGAAAGGACCCGTCTTAACAGGAAAAGAAAGACTGAGAAATTGTGCGCATAGAGACACATAGAGTTCCCCCGCGCGGGTTCAGGTTTTGTAACCTGAACCCACACGTGGCAGTGAACTACGATGATACCGTTTCATGTTCGCTGCGTAATTTTTCCAACGCCTCCCATCGGTGAAAGGCTTCTGCCAGTTCGTATTCCAGGGCTGACGCTCTCCCTTTAATTTTTTCTATTTCCTCTTTCCCTTTCTGATAAAACACGGGATTGCCCATTGTCTGAGTTAACTGCTGTTGTTCTGTTTCCAGCAATTCAATCCGATGTGGCAGGGATTCCAGTTCGCGTTTTTCATTATAACTGAGTTTACGTGTTCGTTTGGATTGTTTACTCTCCGCTTTTAACTTTGTAGGAAGCTGTTTCCCCGGGAAATCGTTTTGTGCATGTACAGTGCGTTGTCTTAACCAGTCATCATACCCGCCCACATATTCATTGATCAGTCCTTCCCCTTCAAAAACGAGTGTGCTGGTTGCTATGTTGTTAAGAAAGGTACGATCATGGCTGACGAGAAGAAGTGTTCCCTGATACTCCATCAATAATTCCTCTAAAAGTTCCAGGGTTTCCACATCAAGGTCATTTGTGGGTTCATCCATTACCAGGACATTGGAAGGTTTTGTGAACAAACGCGCCAGAAGGAGACGGTTGCGCTCTCCTCCGGAAAGTGTTTTGACTGAGACCCGTGCCCTGTCCGGAGAAAACAGGAAGTTTTGCAAATATCCGATGATGTGCCGTGGTTTGCCATTGAAGGTGATCACATCGTTTCCCTCACCAACGTTTTCAAACACCGATTTATCTTCATTCAGTTGCGCACGCAGTTGGTCAAAATAAGCTATTTGCAGTTGAGTGCCATGGCGAACATTACCTTTTTGCAGAGTCAATTCCCCTAATAAAAGACGTAAAAGAGTCGTCTTGCCGGAACCGTTGGGTCCGATAATTCCCACCTTATCTCCCCGCATAATCGTTGTGGAAAAGTTATTCACAATGAGACGATTATCATATCCGTAAGTTGCGCCTTCCACCTTTATAACAACCGCGCCGGAACGGTCTGATTCCTGCGTCTGTATAAGTGCGGAGCCTGTTCTTTGCCTGCGCTCGCTTCGAACCTGCCGCATTTTCTCCAACTCTCTTTTCCGTCCTTCATTACGAGTGCGTCTGGCCTTAATTCCTTGTCTTACCCATACTTCTTCCTGTGCAAGTTTCTTATCAAAAAGTGCGTGCTGTTTCTCTTCTGCGTCCAGAACAGCCTGTTTACGCGTCAAAAAAGTTTCGTAATTACACGACCAGCTTGAAAGATTTCCTCTGTCCAGTTCAATAATACGGGTAGAAAGTTTCCTTAGAAACGAACGGTCATGGGTAACAAAAAGCATTGTGCCTTCATAACGCAGTAGAAATTCTTCCAGCCAGCAGACGGCATCGATATCCAGATGATTGGTCGGCTCATCCAGCAATAGAATATCGGGACCACACACCAGTTCTCGGGCAAGCAATACCTTTCGTTTAAGGCCTGAAGAAAGGGTATTGAATTCAGCATGAGCATCTAACTGCATCTGCGAAATTATCTTATTTATTTGATGACGGCCTTTGCGTTCAGAAGAAGGCAGATTTCCGAACTCGTTCGATAGTATATCGGATACCGTACCATTTATTTTTTTTGGAATTTCCTGGGAAAGGTATGCCGTGCGCAATCCTTTCTGCCGCACAATTTCTCCGGAATCAGGCATCAGATCACCATTGATAAGTTTTAGCAGGGTAGATTTGCCGGCGCCGTTGCGGCCAAGGAGACATGCCTTTTCGCCCCGCTCTAGCTGCAAATTTGCGTGTTCAATCAACAAAGGACAGCCAAAACCTATCGTTACATCCTGCAAACTTATCAACGCCATCGATATTCTCCAAATATTATTTTCTTTAAATTGCACCTTAACAGTATTAACAAACAACCCTTTATGTGATTTTATCACAGCGCCGTCAGCCTGCAATCAAATAATGAAACAGACATGACTGGTACCTTTTGCAGTCCTCAATCTGCAGTCTGCAGATTGCAGATTGAGGACTGAGGACAGTTTTCTTGCTTGTTTAGTTCTGACTTTGTCAATTCAGGGTTTGGGAACAACCGGCCAAAAGTTGCGGTCAAAGACTGCCAAATTCTAAGAAAAACATTTTACTTAGGAGATAAACTGTATAACATGATTGAAAACATTACGCTGGTTGGCCCTATTGGTATAATCCTGCCTGAAGGACGGCAGAGAAGGAGGCTTTTATGGAAAAACAAAAAATATTTGAAAACATGTGGATAAGAACGCTGCTGTGGCTTTGCGCAATTGCCGCGTTTCTCCTGGTGTGCTATTATTTAAAAGGCATTTTAATATCACTCTTTCTGGCTTTTACGATAGCCTATATTGTTGATCCATTACTCGATATTATTGAAAAACGAAGATTTTTATTTTTAAAAAAAGGGTTGCCGCGGGGTCTTGCAATAGTGGTACTTTTAACAGGCATGTTGTTTATGGCGGGCGGGGCGGCCGCCTACACAATACCAAAAACCTTGCATGGCATTGAGCGAGTTGGCATGGTATTAAAAAAACAGTATCCGAAGTATCAGGAAAATGTGGAACTGTTTATTGAAAACCATAAGGATACCGGGATTGCGATATTTTTAAAAACACAACTAGGCATACAGAACGGCAGTGAAAAAGAAACGCAGGAGAAACGTCCGGGACTTATGAAATTTGCCCTTGCAACAGTAAAAAACATCTTTCAAGGAGCCTTCGGTCTGGTGGGAATAATAATAAACATCGTGGTTTTTGGAGTAGTGACCATATATCTCCTGAAAGATTTTGACGTTATTATAATAAAGTGCAGGAACCTGCTTCCGGTTTCAAAAAAAGAAAAGATATTTGAGATTTTCGGGAAGATAAATGAAAACCTGAAGGCATTTCTAAGGGGGCAGATTACGGTTTGTATTATATTATCCATAATATATGGAATAGGATTGACCGTTATTGGCGTACCGCTTTCCTACCTAATAGCCCTGCTGGGTGGATTTGGGAACGTTATTCCCTACATCGGAATAATGCTTGGCCTTGTTCCCGCACTGATACTCGCGTTTATTCAATATCAGGATATCACCCATTTGATCCTTGTCGTAGCGGTATTTGGCGTAGGGCAGTTCTTTGAAAGCACCATAATAACGCCAAAAATTGTTGGAACAAAACTCGGACTGCACCCTGTAGCTATTATACTGTCCATTTTGATATGCAGCCAGATATTGGGATTTTTGGGTCTTTTGCTTGCAGTTCCCATTGTGGCTGTGGCGAAGGTGCTTATTGATGAAGGGCTTTTGAGATACAAAAATACCGATTTCTTTAAGGGTAGTTAAGGGAATGAGGTCTTTGTTTAGGGAGTAAATGCAAAATGGGATTCCAGATAATCGACCAGGGAACAAGATTCCCTCTTACTGCAGGAATGTTTACAACGCCACCTCGCCGGGTTGAAAGGCTGCAACATACCGCAAAGGATAAAAGAATTGAGGAAAACAAGGACAATTTGCAGGAACGGGAACAACGAGAAAATAAAAAACAAAAACCCCGTAGTTCATCAACGCTTATATACCAAAAAACCGAATACCCACACCAGAGAAATTCATTACATGCAAATCAGATCATGTCTTCTCCTGTAGTTACAATTCTGCAGGATACCAGGCTCGATGAAGCATGGGAAATTATCAGGGAACATAGGTTCCGCCACCTGCCCATTCTCACACCGAATAAAAAAGTTGCCGGCATTATTTCCGACAGGGATTTACTTCGTGAGGCGGCGCAGAGCGAAGCATCCGGAGATAAACAACCGGTCAATACACCTGCTCAAAAATGGTATGAAGCAGATGCCCATTATACGGATGCCGGATTTTACCATGATAACATTTATACATTTCCAAAAAAGAAAACCGTTTTGGACATTTGTAAAACAAGAATTCTTACAGCAACGCCTGACACTGAGCTGAGGGAAATTGCAAAAATATTGATAGAAGAACATATTGGGTCAATGCCAATTGTTGATGAAAACAACCATCTTTTGGGCATAATTACCAGGAGCGACATCCTGAGAACAATTGTCGCGAATGGAGCTATTGATCTTTTAATCTAGCATACCATTTCAGTAAAATAGCATACTACAATGAGTAATGATCTGACAAATCTTCACATCGATAAATCAAAATTTCTGGTTCGGCGCGGCAAAACAAAGGGGAAAATATATCTCTCTGTCGCCGCCGGAATCATTATTGTTCTGGGGATATTGTATGGAACCGGCATTCTGCAACCTGCTATTCGTGTGCATGTATCAGGGATTTCTACCATTTTCCCCTCTCAGACGTTTACCCTTTTAAATGCGAGCGGGTATGTTGTCGCCCAGCGAAAATCCGCCATATCGTCTAAGATCACCAGCTCGCTTGTATCCTTATCGGTAGAAGAAGGCAGCAGGGCAAAAAAAGGAGATGTTATTGCCTGCCTGGAAAACAAGGACGCAATTGCGGCGTTGAAAAGAGCAAAGGCGGATATGAATACCGCCAGATACAGGCTGAAGCAGGCTGAAGCAGAACTTACTGAGGCGAAGCTTGCTTACAATAGAACAACGAATCTTTTGCAAATGGGAGTCGTTTCTCCGTCTGAATATGACACGGCAGATGCAAAATACAAACTTGCGATTGCAAAGGTTGAAGAAGGGAAGGCCGCAATACGCTCGGGCAAAGCGGCAGTGAGCGAGGCAAAGGTGCAACTTGATTATACTTTTTTACGCGCACCTTTTGATGGGGTAGTATTAACGAAAAATGCCGATATTGGCGATATAGTCACTCCTGTGGGAGCAGCGGCAAATGCCAGGGCGTCGGTAGTGACTATTGCCGACCTCGATTCACTCATGGTGGAGGTTGATGTATCCGAATCAAATATTGAACAGGTAAGCGCCGGGCATCCATGTGAAATCCAACTGGATGCTTTTCCGGGAGAAAGACTTCGCGGTGAAGTGCATATGATTGTGCCTACTGCGGACAGGACAAAGGCCTCGATACTGGTAAAAGTCGCATTTGCCGACAAAGATTCCCGCATTATGCCGGAGATGAGTGCAAAGGTTGCGTTTTTAAAACGACACGCAACGGATGATGAAAGAAAGCCAATAAAGGCAATTCCTATAACAGCCGTCAGGACAATGATGGGAAAGAATGTTGTATATACGGTTGAAAACAACCGGTTAGTGGAAAAGGTCATAAGCACAGGAAGGTGTTACGATGCTATGATAGAGATATTATCAGGATTAGAAGATGGCTGGAAAATAGTAACAGACGGGAATAAGAAAATGAAAAACGGCAGAAGGGTAAAAATATCCGAAGAATAAAAATATGTCCATGTACAGCTAAAAGCATCAATTATCTGAAAATTTATAAATCTTATTATACGAATTCCGGGGACACTATACTTAATACGGAAGGATAGGAAAAGCCAAGGTTTATGATTTCAAGCAGAATCGTCACAATAAGTATTATGAACAAAAGAGAGTGGAAGTGTTTTACCTTATCAAAGAAAATAGGATTGTAACCGTTACCGTATATGTATTCTATGGAAAGTGGGAGGCATAAATGAACATCATTTACAACGACAAGACAGACCTTCTTTACATCAGATTTGATGACAAAAAACAGGATGTCATAAACCGGCGGTTCTCCGATGACATTGTCCTGGATATTGGCGAGAATAACAGAATTGTAGGCATTGAAATTCTTGATGCTTCTAAACATGTAACTCTTGATAAACTCTTACCGGTTAATTACGAGCTTTCAAAGACATAGAATTGATTGTCTGTAACTAAAGAATTAGCTATAACTATAGCACAAAAAGACCCCATTGCCGTTAAGATGGCAAAAATCCTGCTCAACGAAAATCAGAAAATAGAGAAAAGGCTTGAGAAAGAAATAAACCTCTTTGCCCGATGCTTTGCAACACAAGATCGTCAGGAAGGCATAAACACCTTTTTGGAAAAAAGAAAGCCCATGTTTAAAGGTGTATGATTTTTTTAAAAAAGAGGCATTATTTAAATTGAAGTTTAATTTTCGTTAATAAAAAACTCTTAATGAAATGTGAGTAAAACTTGGTTGCTTTCCTAAATATCCTTAATATCTTCAGAATTAGAAACGTGTCATTTCGTTTGAATAAAAAAGTTAAAGAATAAAATTTTTTCAAAACTCTTTTCAAATTTAAATTTATGCATAAGGAAAAAATGACAAAACGACCTATGATATTTGTAGATGGTACCAATTTGTTAACTCAACTAAGGCACTGTCCAAAAATAATTTGGTATTTTTATTAATTTAGTTAAGTGAAATTGTATAATTCCAATCTGGCAAGACACTGTGTTTGTTTATGTTTATTTCTTTCATTTGGTCATCAGTGATTTTG
>NZ_CAADGZ010000058.1:0-21813 GCF_900696675.1 uncultured Candidatus Kuenenia sp.
CTTGGCGCGGCCTTTGGCCGCAACCAAATTCAAAATACGAATATCGAAATACGAAACAAATTCAAATGACAAAAAACCCAATGCTCCAAACTTTACGTAATCCTCATCTAATCAATGCCTTACGGTTATGCATTTTGAAAAACGAGCATAAAAAACAAGAAGTTGATGGATAGTAGTATAAATTCCATACGGTATCCGGCAAGTTCAAATGAGGATGCACATTCAAACATATTAATTAAATTGGAAAGAGTGCTGTTTATGTACTGTCTGTCGTTTCCCACCATCGCAATTCCCAGGTTAGAATACTGACAATTATCCAATACACCTGTTTCCGATATTGAGACATTAAAATTATTTTTTACACGATCTTTTAAGCTTTTTATGACACGTCGTTTTTCTTTTAAAGTTCTCGCATTACGGAGAATCAATTGTACACACAACAAACCAACTATGGTATCGTCAGATTTGTAAAATTCCAAATTCATAGCGCTGCATGGGTAAAATTGATTTAATTGTTGATATTAATTATTTTAAAATACAAACAAAATATACTCTCTTTTTAAAATTAATTTAGTTATTGTGTAACCTTGGATAAATATTGCTTTCTTTCATTTGACAACAAGAATTTGGCTTAGTGTTTAACGAAAGCATAGCATCCTTAAAAAAACACATACGAGATATCATCCTCCGTATTCAAGTCGCAAGATACAAGTGTTTTTTGATTTTACTGTCTTTTACGACACAAATATAATAAACATACGCTAAAAATTTGTAAAATATTTTTTGTTATACAGAAAGGGTTCTGGCAATCTTTTGTATTTCGTATGCCTCAACGATATCACCAACTTTGATATCATTGAAATTGGCTATTTTTAAACCACACTCGAATCCAGCTTTCACCTCTCTTACATCGTCTTTCATGACTTTTAATGACTCTAACTTTCCATCATAAATAATAATATTTTCGCGAATCAAACGAACAAGTGAATTTCTTGTAATTTTACCAGATTTTACGTAACATCCTGCAATATTACCGTATTTGGAAATATTGTACACCTGTCTGATTTCAACATAACCTAATACCACTTCCTTTTTTTCAGGTTCCAGCATTCCTTCCATTGCAGCCTTTATTTCGTTAGTTGCATCATAAATAATCTTATAAAGCCTGATCTCCACGCCTTTTTCTTCTGCCAGTAAACGCGCTTTTTCTTCTGCGGTTACATAAAAACCGATAATTAACGCATCAGACGCGTCTGCCAGAAGTACATCAGACTCTGTAATGCCACCAACAGCACTATGTAAAATCCTCACCTTAATTTCACTCGTAGACAGCGCATCCAGGGCCTTCTTCAATACTTCAACAGAGCCTTTGTAATCGGCCTTTAAGATTATTTTGATTTCTTTCACATTACCATCTGCAATCATGGAATAAAGATTATCCAGGGTAATATGTTGATGTTTTGCAAGCGAAGTTTCCCTGTCTTTGTTTCTTTTCTCCAAGGCAATTTCTCTGGCTTTTTGTATATCGCTCACTACATAAAACTTATCACCTGCCTCAGGGATATCAGAAAAATCAGAAATTGAAACCGGCGAGGCTGGGCCTGTTTCTTTTATCTCTTTCCCTTTATCATCAATTAAAAGACGGGCCCTGCCATATGTCCTTCCGCAAAGAATAATATCGCCCTGATGCAAAGTTCCGTCTTGAATGATTACATTCGCGACAACGCCTCTTCCCTCACTAAGATGGGCCTCCAGGACAACGCCCCTTGCAGGATTCTTTGGTATAGCCTTTAATTCAAGTATTTCCGATTCCAACCAAAGCAATTCAAATAATGTATCAATCCCTGCTCCAGTTATTGCAGAAGTCTCCACGAATGGGGTTTTTCCACTCCATTCTTCAGGTATCAAATCTAAATTAGAAAGCTGTTGCTTAACTCGCAAAGTATTTGCACTTGGCTTATCAATTTTATTAATTGCAACAATTATTGGTACATTGGCCGCCTTAGCATGATTAATGGCCTCTTCTGTCTGGGGCATCACTCCATCATCTGCTGCAACCACAAGGACTACTACGTCTGTGACATTTGCACCTCTCGCCCTCATTGCGGTAAAAGCTTCATGTCCTGGCGTATCTAGAAACACAACGTGCTTGCCATTTGTTTCCACTTTGTGTGCGCCTATATGTTGCGTAATTCCGCCTACCTCCCCTTCTGCAACTTTCGTCTTGCGAATACAATCCAGTAACGATGTTTTTCCGTGGTCAACATGTCCCAAAAAGGTAACTATTGGCGCACGAAGTACTTTATCTTCCTCTCTTGCGGATACTTGATCCGCAACGAAATCGTATTCTTCCGAAGCCTCTTTTTTCTTAATTTCTATTTCTACGTTATACTCCAAGCCTAATAATTGCACTATTTCTTCGCTTAAGATTTGATTTATTGTTGCGCGTACATTATGCTCGAGCAACAATTTTGTTATAATTTCATTTGCACGAATTCCTAATTTAGATGATATATCCTTTACCGTAATTGGCGTCTCCATAATCACACGCGACTCTCGTTCTTTAACTACAGGTTTTTTAACTTCTACATATCTTTCACGCCATCCCTTGTTTTTTTGATGTGAAGGGCCACCAACCTGCTTCTTCTTCCAAAATACTTTTGAAGGTGCAACTTTCGTGGATTGCTTTTGCCGAGGTGTGCTTTTGTGAAATCTAACAATTTTGTCTGGTTGAACAGCTTTGATTTCTTTATCTTCCTGCGATATAGTCTTATCTTCTCGTTTTTGTTCTTTTACATCAACCTTAATGGCCTCTTTAACTTTAAGTTCCTTTTTTGTAGCCGAATCATTTGGAGTTCGCCGGAACAGTTTTTTTAGCATTTCAACTTGTTCAGGATCAAGGGTGTTCGCATGGTGTTTGATATGCGTTAACCCTTTCTCATGGCATTTATCAATTAAGTTGTTACTTTTAATGCCTAACTCTTTTGCAAGCGAACTAATTCTAACTTTTCCCATTTAAATTCCCAAAAACAATTACCCAAAAAATAAATTTATTTCCTCATTATTAACTCTTTGATTCGACATTGTCGTTATATTCAGAATTCGTGGCAGCAACATTTTTCCCCGAGAGGTCATTAGTAGAAACATTATTTGCGTCGGCAACTTCTGCAAGTTCAAGATCGTCGGCTTTTTGCCTTTTTTCAAATTCTGCGTCGGTAATGATATCAATATTCCATTCAGTCAGTCTTGAAGCAAGGCGCACATTTTGCCCCCTTTTCCCTATCGCTAAAGAAAGCTGATCATTTGGAACAACGATTGTAGCCGTTCGATTTTCGGGAGATAAAATTATTCCCGAAACTTCCGCAGGCTTCAAAGCATTGGGTAATAACAATTCCGGCTCCTCGCTCCACCGGATAATATCAATTTTTTCGCCATTCAACTCATCAACAATATTCTTGATACGGGACCCGCGCATTCCAACACACGCGCCTACACAATCTACATTCTCATCACTTGAAGCAACGGCAATCTTTGACCTCTGGCCTGCTTCTCTTGCCAGTGCTTTAATTTCGATAGTATTTTCAGCAATTTCCGGCACTTCTAATTCAAAAAGCTTTCGAACAAAATCGGGATGAGTTCTCGACAGTGTTATTTTTACACGTGTTCCCACTTTTTTTACATCAAGAATAACTGCCCGAACCCGTTCTCCTATGGTATAATGTTCATTGGCCGTTTGTTCCGATTTTTGTAAAACACCTTCTGTTTTGCCTAAATTTACAATCATAGTAGCCCCTTCGAACCTTTGCACCTTACCGCTAACAATTACCCCTTTCCTCTTGCAAAAATCTTCGAAAATCACATCCCTCTCTGCCTCCCTAATCTTTTGAATAATGACCTGCTTGGCTGTTTGGGCAGTGATCCTACCTAATTCAGAAGGGTCTATTTTGCGGTCTCCTTCCATAGCCACTATTTCCCCTGTTTTTCTATCTATCTGTATGGAAACGGCTTCCTGTGACCTGAAATGCTTCTTTGCTGCGGTAATTAAGGCAGCTTCAATGCCCTGAAACACTACTTCCTTTGCAATTTCCTTGTCTCTATGCAAACTATCCACTAAACGGAGTAAATTTTCTTTGTCCATACCATTTTATCTAAAATGAAATTTAGAAAATAATCAATAATAAACACTGCTCATTGATGCAAATTTTTTTATAAAGTATATTTAGACACAAAAAACATTAAATACTTAACATTATTGACACAATATATTTCTAATTGGTATATTTTTACTTTGTCAATGCGAAACCATTAATAAATATGCATAGTCCAAAAATTATTAACTATAAATTTCTCAATCTTCTTACTATAATCAATATAAGGACATAATCATGAATATTAAAAAAAAAAGTGGGTATAACCCACTTTTATCTGAAGCTGTCTTCCTATTTAGGACTCTTAGTAAGCCTGAAACGGCGAAACTACAGCAACCTATGAAAGCATACATTAATATATTGCAACGTCTATAATTTTTAAATTTTAACAAAAAATGTCATATTGTCAAGTTGTTTTTGCATTTGCAGCGTTAACTGCAGGTATTATCTAATCGCTTATTTAAACTGTACTTAAAAACTTTTTTGCTATTCAATATTTCATTTTATAGTATCAGTCTGAGGACAAACGGAAATCATGGTCATCATTGTTGACAATTACGATTCTTTCACCTATAATCTCGTACAGCAAATAGGTGCTTTTGGCGAAAAAATGGAAGTTTTTAGAAACGATAAAATAAGTCTTGATAAGATCGAAAAAGAAACCCCATCGCATATTATTATTTCACCTGGACCATGTACTCCTAAAGAAGCAGGCATATCAAATGATATCATACGGTATTTCTCCGGTAAAATACCTATACTGGGGGTTTGTTTAGGGCATCAATGCATCGCTTATACATATGGTGCAGATATTATTCGTGCGCGAAGGCTTATGCATGGAAAGACCTCAATGATCATCCATGATGGCAAGACTATTTATAAGGGACTTTCCAATCCGTTTATGGCCACACGTTATCACTCGCTCATTGTGAAAGAAGATTCTCTGCCGGATTGCTTTGAAATTACTGCAAGAGCCGACAACGATGAAATTATGGGGATTCGGCATAAGGTTCATTTACTGGAAGGGGTCCAGTTCCATCCGGAATCTTTTCTCACCGAAGAAGGTCCAAAGCTTCTTAAGAACTTTTTAATGCTTTAATTATTTACATCTATTTCTGCTGTTTAAGGACATTCGATGTGGCGATAGCAATAAACCGTAAAGCAAATTTTTCAGATAAATTAACAACTGCCATACAGAAAAAAAACTGTTGTGTGGTGGTAGGATTAGATCCTCACTTTGACCTCATACCCGAGTCTATTAAGCAACAATTTTCAAAATTGCAGGATGACGCGTTTAAATATGCAGCAAACGTTATTCTGGAGTTTAATAAACAAGTCATTGACACTCTGGAACATTTGGTGGGTATTGTAAAGCTGCAAATTGCATTTTATGAGCTTTATGGCTGGCAGGGTATTTGGTCATACGCAGAAACTATTCATTATGCAAAGCAAAAGGGGCTTATTGTCATTGGCGATGTTAAAAGAGGCGATGTTCCCAATACGGCTGCTGCATATGCAAATGCTCATATTGGACAGGTTTCGATAAACAACACCACCCAAATTGCTTTCCAATCGGACGCCATCACGGTTAATCCTTTATTGGGAGTGGATAGTATACTCCCTTTTATAAAAAACGCGGAAACATACGATAAAGGCATATTTGTACTGGCAAAAACCTCCAATCCCTCCTCTGTTGAATTTCAAGACCTTTTGTGCGGCACAAAAAAGCTGCATCAAATAATTGCAGAAAAAATTCATACATGGGGAAGTCGGTCAATTGGAACATATGGATATAGTGCAATAGGTGCCGTTGTCGGCGCCACATACCCTGAAGATATCTTGATATTGCGAAAAACAATGCCCAATGCTTACTTGCTTATTCCAGGCTATGGATCCCAGGGGGCGACAGCGGAAGATATAAAAAATTGTTTCAATTCAGACGGCTACGGAGCAATTATCAATGCTTCCCGTTCCATCCTCTACGCATATAATAACCGAAGTTGGAAAGATAAATATGGCGCACAAACATGGAAAGAAGCCGCGCAGAATGCCGTAATGAATATGAAGGAAGATTTAAATAAGTGTGTACCAGCTCAAACACGATGAATATTGTTTTTTTACTCCAAATTACGCAGAGAATAATTTTAAAAAAAAATGAAAAATCAGGAATATAAGTTTGATATTACTGGTTTTAGGTTGTTTTAAGACGGATTCGGTTTGCTAATGTTCGGTAGAGGAGAAAGACATGGCGATAAAAGCAGGTACATATTCTTTTGATGAAAATACAGGCAAAATACAGGTTTATACTTTTAAGGAAGGAATGTTAAGCACCGTTGCGCATGATTTATTGCTGGATGTAACTCGTTTCAAAGTTGATTTAAATATCCCCTCCGATGACCTTTCATCCGCAACAATAAATGTGACAATACCGGCAAACGCATTAAAAGTAGTCTGTGCAATGAAGAATGGCCAGCAACAAAATGATACATTAAAAGAAAAGGATAAATCGGAAATTGAAGAGGCTACAAATAACGATGTGCTTCATTCAGAAAAATATCCGACAATAAGCTTCCAATCGACGGGTGTTGGTAAAAACAATGTCGGTTACCATACCACTGGAGAATTAACCTTGCATGGCGTTACAAATACTATCGAATTTGACTGCGAATTAACGGTTGAAAGCATCCTGAAAGGGTCTGTTGATTTTATGCAAAAAGAGTATGGCATAAAACCATACAAGGCATTACTAGGCGCTTTGAAAGTAAAGAATAATATCACCATCGCATTTTCGTTTCCTTTAAAATAAGTTTCAAAGGAAATATCGTTTGTGATAAAATTTAATTTTCATTTTTAAAAATTTAGCATTGATTTGCGAGCGTAAATAAATAAAATGAACGCTTTTTATAAAAAGGCAATAAAAACAACCATATCCTTCCCCGAAAGCTGCGACAGTGATTATTTTATGAAACAATCTTATGCATCGCACATAACATGAAGGACTAAAAGTTATTAGACATGATCTCATAATAGTACTTCCGGAAAGACAAAGGAAAATAAAGAATGGAAAAGAGCAGAAGAAGTTTTTTGAAGATTATTTCGAATATTTTGGGTGGAACACTTGTTGCAGGCATACTAGCCCCAATAATAGGATTGATAATCCATCCATGGCTGAAAGAAACCGTCTATGGGACTGAAGATTTCATTGGTATTGGCAAGCTCGATGACTTTCCCGTCGGTATCCCTAAAAAAGTGGCGGTGACCTCTTCGAAGATGGATGCGTGGAATATCTTTGAAGGATTGGTGATGGGATCTGTGTGGGTTATAAGGCAAAAAGATGATTCATTAAAAGTGTTTTCAACAAATTGCCCCCATCTTGGTTGTGGTATAGACTGGGCAAATGATGTTTCCCGATTTTTGTGTCCATGTCATGAGGGTGTCTTCGATGTAAATGGCAAAACAATATCCGGACCTGCTCCTCGCGGCATGTACAGTTATCGGACAAAAGTTGAAAACAATACTGTTTTCGTTGATTATAAAAATATAACCTAAGATATTTAAGATAAGGCAGAACCGCACTATGGCAAATAAATTTTACGAATGGATTGATAATAGAACCGGCTTAAACACGTTGCTTAAAACCGCCTTGGATGAACCTGTGCATGGCGGCGCACGGTGGACATATGTTTTTGGCAGTGGATTAATATTCCTTTTCATGCTTCAGGCGATAACCGGGATAGTAATGGCCAGTTTTTATTCCCCTTCTTCGACGACAGCATGGGGAAGCGTTTACTATATACAGGAACAAACCTCCTTTGGCTGGTTTGTAAGGGGCGTCCATCATTTTGGTTCAAGCGCAATGATAATTTTAGCCATTGTTCATTTCTTCCAGGTGTTTATTTATGGCGCATATAAAAAACCACGCGAACTTAACTGGATTACCGGGGTCTTTCTTCTTGTTTTTCTCATGGGATTTGGGTTGACCGGATATCTTTTGCCATGGGATCAAAAAGGATACTGGGCCACGCAGGTTGCTACCAATATCATGGGAACTATCCCTGTAATTGGCGAGTACATTAAAGTGCTGCACCAAGGCGGATCTGATTATGGTAATTTCACCCTTACACGGTTTTTTACACTTCATGTATTCATATTGCCAATTTCGCTGGTATTTTTTCTTTTTGTCCATGTCGCTCTGTTTCGCAAGCATGGTGTAACTCCTCATTGGAAAATAAGTGAAAAGCTGTTAAAGGAGCGGGTTGACCCTTTTTGGCCGGATCAGGTGTTTAAAGATATCGTATTTGCCATGATCATTTATGCTGTTCTGGCAGTATGGGTTTTTTGGAAAGGGGGGGCAGAACTTCAGGCGCCGGCTGACCCGGCATCCAATTATCTTGCCAGACCAGAATGGTATTTTTTATTCTTATTTCAGCTATTAAAATACTGTCAGGGAAATCTCCTGATTGTAGGTACCGTTATCGTACCAATGATTGGTCTTGTATTTCTCCTTGTTTTGCCGTTCATAGATAGAACACCTTCAAATTCTCCCGCCAAAAGGATTCCTTTCTTTGCAACGGTCTCTTCTGGAATGGCAGGGGCAATTGCATTGACCGTCCTTGCAATGCATCATGATGCACATGATATTCATATTATTCATCAGCGTGAAGACGCTGAAATTCAGGCCGCTAGGGCAGTCGTTCTCGCAAAAAAAGGCATTCATCCGGAAGGAGGGATGTCTATTTTCCTGAATGACCCTATTTATTTAGGGGAAAAAATTTTTAAGCAAAATTGTAATGGATGCCACAAGTTAAAAGGAATAGGGGGGGATAACGCCCCTGATTTTACCAACTTTGGATCACGGGAGTGGTTGTTTGGGTTACTCAAAAATCCCAGAGATAAAAAATATTTCGGAGAGTCCGGTGTGATGCCGGCGATAAAACTCCCGGAAGGGTCAGTGTGGGACATTACAGAGTTTTTATTAAGCCAATCGGGAAATTTACTCAATACAAACACAGATAGCCTTGAAAGGGGCAGAGAATTAACCCTTAAAGGCAATTGTGCTATCTGCCATCCCATAGGCGATAAAAATGCAATAAAGATTGCGCCTAATTTAACCGATTACTTATCGGAAGAGTGGTTAAAGGGTTTCATTAAAAACCCGGACGATAAAAAATTCTATGGTACGAAAAATAAAATGCCGGGATTCGAGGAAAAACTTAGCACCAACGAATTGGATGCCTTGGTGAAATATCTTATTTCTTTATCAAAAGACCGTCTTCTCGTCTCAGAATGTATGCAACATGAAAAAAGACTAACGGTATCCGAAAATTCTCAACAAACGTGCAACAAACAACCCGACCACTTTAATTTAAAAATGCAGGAATCTATGAAAAATGTCAGTGCGGTTTCTTATTTAACACCAAGTATACACTTTGGTTTATTAACCGAAAAATACCAGTTTGCTTCAAAATGAGTGGTAGATTTTGCTAGACCCTGTACTCGCTATAGGTGCTAAGGTAATTAATAAATATTTCTTGCCTAATCTCCTTCTTAATGATACGATTAACTTTTTTGCCGATCTAAAATTGATTTGCCACTGAGACCTGTTCGAATTATGCAGTACTTGTTGTAAACCTTCCAAACCAATGATGCAACAATCTGTGTTTAATACTACCGACAGTATTGGTAGAAATTATGAGAATTTATCGGCGGCATCGCCAAGTGGACTAAGGCCACGGTTTGCAAAACCGTTATCCTGGGTTCGAATCCCAGTGCCGCCTTTTTTTATATCTTGAAACAAGAAGCACCCCTGCAAACTCTTCGCTTTTCAAGACATTCATTTAACCCTCGAATTCTAGCATTTGTAATAGTTACACGTAAAACAAACGCTCACATACATACATATCACAGGGCGAGTGGTGGAATGGCAGACACGAAGGACTTAAAATCCTTTGACCTTAAACGGTTGTGTGGGTTCGACTCCCACCTCGCCCATGTACATATTTAAACAGGTATCTAATCTATCGTTATATTGGCGTTCGTTTTGTTTTGGTACACAAAATAGATTTTTTGAAATAGGCATATTAAGGAACTTTTTTTTAAATAGGATTGTTTTGTATTACTCTCTTAAAATTTTCTTATGACAATCGGGTTTTTGCGACAAAAACAAAGAGTGTTAAGAAAAAAATACTTATAGATCTGAATAACCAGATTTTTTGTGTTTTATTACATTCAGGATATTTATTTTTGATAAACGTTTTGGGTTTTATTCCAAAAAGGCTAAAAGGAGTTCTTATGGTAGGAAAACATTTTACTTTTATAATTATTTCAGGATTGTTAATGCTCGCTGCCGTCAGTGGTTGTGGAAAGGATGAATCGGACGTCCCGCAATTAAGTAGTCAGGCAAACGAAAGAGATTTTGAAGAAATACATAAAAACGTTAATTTAGGACAAGAAACGAAGGCTGTCGCCACTTCCGGAAGCGACCATGGCATGGGGTTTGTTCACGGCAAGAAAGAAAAACCTGATCCTAACAAAATAATTGCTTCTGTAAATGAAGAAAAAATTCTCCGCAAGGATCTTGATAAAATTCTTGATCGTTTCAGAAAACAAGTGCCTCCTGGGGCGATACCCTCTTTGGAAAAACAAATTACTGAGCAGCTTGTTACACAGGCAATTTTAAGGCAATTTGTCCGGGAAAAAGGTTTGGATGTCGCTGATGACGTTGTAAATAACGAAATCAATAAAATGCGGGAAAATATAGCAAAGAATCCTGCTGCAGAAGGGAAAACATTAGAACAATTTCTCGAAATCCAGGGCAGCAATATTGATGAGCTAAGTACTGCAATTAGAATGTCTGCGGCGCTTGATGCTTATGTGACTAATAATGTTGATGATAAAACACTGGAAAACTATTTCATTAAAAATATTAATGAATTTACAGGAGAAGAGGTCACCGCAAGCCATATACTTATAGGAACAAAGGGAATGAAGGAGCAGGAAGATTTGGACAAAGCAAGGGCTAAAATTGAATCGATAAAAAAAGAGCTGGATAACGGCGCGAACTTTGCGGAACTGGCCAAAAAGTATTCTGAATGTCCTACTGGGAAAACGGGAGGAGAACTCGGTTCTTTCCCAAGGCATGGGGTGATGGTGGAAACTTTTGCTAACGCGGCATTTTCTACAGAAGTCGGCAAGGTGAGTGAGCCGGTTAAAACAGAATTTGGATATCACTTAATTTATGTTACAAATCACGCTCCGGCAAAAGATGTAAGTTTTGATGCTGTCAAAGACACTGTCCGTGAAAAATTAGTTGCGATTGAAATGGGTGATCTGATCAACGATCTTCGGGATAATGCACAGGTTGAAATTAATTTGCAATGATGGAAAAGGCGCTACTACTTAATCAGATTTCTATTGTTTTATATTGGGTGTGTTTCGGCCTGTATTCGATGTATTGGTTTGTCGGATTTACCAGGTGGAAAATACGTTTTCCTGTATTGTTGGGGATTGTTATTTTACAAATAGCCGTTATTACCATACGTGGTCTATCGATAGGCTATTTTCCTCTTACAAATAAATTCGAATCATTCCATGCCTTTGCCACGGCAACATTCATGATATTGCTTATTTTTTCCAAAGCAGAAAGTCCCATTTACCGGATGACATTGTTTGGTATTGGATACGGCTTTTTTGTGGCAGCAGCCACTTTTTTTAAAATGGGTTTGAGTTTTGCGCCTCCCTTAATGCTTACCATATGGTACGCATTGCATGTCCCCCTTTCATTTTTCTGTTATGCATTATGGGCGAGTTCTATGGCGGCAGCAATCGCACGTTATTTTGCAAAGGGAAATAAAAAAACATATGATGTAATAATAGATTCCGGGTTCCGATACGGGTTGGCGGCCTTTTCCATTTCAATGATTTTCGGAGGTTTGTGGGGATACGTTGCATGGGGGTCTTATTTTTTATGGGATGCCAAGGTGGTCTGGTCTGTTATCATATGGTTTTTTTATGCAACCTGCCTGCACCTGGATTATTGGCCTGAAGCAAAAAAATTAAAGCCGCCGCTTGCCATCGTAGGGTTTTTTATACTGATGATGACATATATCGGCACTAGCTTTGTCATAGGAAGTTCTCACAGTTTCAGTTAAGATGCAGCAAAACCTCTTTTGTTTTTACGAAAATTTGTAAACAAGCCACATAATAAATCCGGATATTTCTAGATAAGGTTCTATTGAAAAAATGAAAAAGGTGTATGATTTTATTAAGTCCCAAAAATTAGGGATAATTATTGGATTTTCAGTTACAGGACTCCTTATCATCGGAAGTCTTATAATGAATTTTTATCCTTATCATTATTCCGGCCTTTCCGGAGAAGATATTATCTTTTTCTTCAGTCATAAGAAACCCATTCACATCTGGTTTTATCTACTTTTTTTTGCATGCATTATTTACGGCATAAACGCCTTCTTCTGCACCACGGATTCTGTCCTTCGAAAAGTGAGAGGAGGGATTAAAAAAGTGCCTTTATATGGGGCATCAATTATGCATGTTGGTTTTATAGTAACCTTGGTCGTACATCTTATTGGGGGGTTGTATTGTTCTTTATCGCCTCCAATTTCTGTCTCAGAAGAATGGACCGACATGGGCGGCTTTGAAATGAAGGTGACAGGTCTTGATACAAGTTCTTATCCAAATGGCATGCCTAAAAAAATAACGGGTTATGTCTCAGTAAGAAAAGACGGTGCCGAATATGAAGATACAATCGGTTATAACAATCCCGTAGTTTTGAATAATGGAGCGTTAGCAGTCTTATTGCGTGATTATGGGAATACGGTTTCTTCCGTGGTACTTAAAGTCGGAGACAGGATGCACAATCTTAAGGCAAATGAAGTTTTCACCTTAAACGGCCAAAATACCAGAATGGTAGATTTATACATGCCACCCCAATATCGCTATCCCGTGGTAAAACTACTTTCCACCACCCAAAACAGGGAAACCCAAAGCATATACCTTACCGTTGGTGAACATAACGCAAAGGAAATTTTGGGAACAAAGATTGCATTTCTTGATATTAAAACAGTGCCAGGGGTTTTCGTCACTATCAAAAATAATCCAAGTATCCCGTTGTCCCTCGTTACGGTGGTACTCTTTTCCCTGGGGACGGTGCTTGTGGTTATAAGGATGGTTGGTAAGATGGTTAATTATTAACCATTTTATGGAAGAATTATTACTGGAAAAATCTGATTTTAATATATCTTATATTCCCCTTCACTTTTTCTCCAAAATAGAGAGATTCTTTCTTGCAGATTGATAAGAAGGGTCTATTTCGAGTGCCGCTTTCAGGCCGACAATTGCCGGTCTTACTTGTCCCAATCCGGCGTAGCACATAGCAATATTCGTTAATATTTTTGCATCCTGTGCGGAAGAGCCTCTTAAAAACCTCTCATATACCTCAATAGCCAGCGCATACTCATTTATCTCTAAACAGAGATTCCCGAGTTCTAAATATACGTTATTATCCGAAGGATTAGACGCTATTATACGACGCACAAACTGAATGGCGCTATCCTTATCACCACGCCGGGAATTAATTTTTTCATTAATACATTTAACTATTATATGATGTGGATAAAAGGAGGATATTTTTTTTAACAATCCTTCCGCCTCCTCCAATTGATTTGACTGAATTAATACATTTATAAGGCAAGCATATGCCGTTATATTTTTTTCATCCTTTTGAATTGCCATTTTAAAAGAATTTATGGCGTCAATTGTCTTGTTTTGAACTGTTTTTATTTCACCCAGCAATAAGAATGTCAAATGATCTGCGATTCCTGATTGTATTGCGGAATCAAGTACGTTTGCAGCTTCATCTAAACGGTTTTGTGATAAATAAAAACGGGCGAGGCTTGAATAACACAGTGTTTCTTTATCAAAAATCTCTATTGCTCTTTTATATGCTCTTTCCGCTTCGTTCCGTAAACCCAGATTTCTGTAGCAATCTCCCATGTTGTTATACACCTTATGTTCGTACTCATAGGTATCTACAATAAGTAAATTAAAATCAGGAGATCTGCGGTCTTTTTCTTTAACGACAAGAAATTTCCGGTAAATACCCAATGCCTCGTGAAAAGCTTTTTTTCTGCTTAATATGTCACCTAACATAAACAAATTATCGAGAAAATCAGGATCTTCCCTCAATGCCTTTTTGCACACATCTTCCGCTCTGTCCAGCCTATCCTTGCGCATCAGCGCGAAAGCAAGGTCAATGCTGATCCTTTGCCTTTGATTTTTTGTTGAGAGGTCGAGAGCCGGTTCAGATATTCCCAGTCCTTTCTCTGCTAGTTTTATCACTTCATCATAATTGCGCTCATTTCTATAATTTCTTACAAGATTAGCTATCGCAAAAATATTTTCAGGATTCTCTTCCAGTTGTTTCCGTAAAAGATCCCCTGTCCGTTTATATTTTTTTTCCATTTTCGTTGCGGACAGATTGTATCCATAGTGGTACATCCGCACTTCAGATGGACGGGAATGACCCTCATGCACAAGTTGATTGTGTACTATTCCTTCGTAATGAGCCTTCCCTTTGCGGAATATTCTTGTGAAATAATGTTTTGACAATCCACCGGGAAGCTCGCTGTAGATAGCTACATAAAAGGCATTGCAGGCGGAGTTGCAAATAATCTTATGCAATAAGGGAATATCTTCCCGCTCCAGTTTTTCATCCGCGTCTATTTGCAAAACCCAATCGCATGTAGCATAACCCAAAGAATAGTTTCTCGCCTCGCTAAAACTGTTGCGCCATGGATGATGATATACTTTTGCGCCAAACGATTTTGCGATGTCCACTGTTTTATCAGAAGAACCGGTATCGACAATAATTATTTCGTCAACCGCCCCCTTTATACTCTCAAGGCATTGGGGCAAAAAACCTTCTTCATTCTTCACAATCATACATGCCGATATGGTGGACCTGTGGTTATTGTTTTCAGGGTCTTTGGTCATAAAACATTTCCTATTTCTAAAGAGAAAAGCATTATTTATTCCACTTCTGTAATGCGCTATATCCGATTTGAGCGGTGTCTTTATAGCCTGATTCTTCATAACATGCAGATATTTTTAACAAGGCATTTTTATCTTCAGGACACAAGTTTAAATACTTTTCATAGTATGATATCGCCTGTTTGTACTCCTGTTGTTTCAGAAATAAATCTCCCAAGCGGATAAAAATCTCCTGATCTGCGATATTTTCGGAAATTGACCGCAATAAAGTATTAATAGCGTCCGTATTGTTTCCCATTGCAGAATAGCATGAAGCTAAATTTTTATAGGTGGTAATATATTTAGGATTTGAGACTATCGATTTTTGCAGAAAACCAACCGCTTTTTCCCACTGTCTCATACTGCCATAACAAAAACCCAACCCGTTATATGCGGAATAATCATATCCCAGGGTATCAGTCATAAGGCAATCGCTGATATTTTTCAAATACCACTCACGCAATGTCAAAAAATGTTTAAAATATTCAATAGCTTTATTACAATCTCCTTCTTTTAAATACACACAAGCCAGTGTATAAACAATATCAATATTTTCCGGCGCAACATTCATTTCCCTTAATTTAGCTAAAGCGGTGTGGCACATCTTTTTTGCTTCTGCGGTATTTCCGGTATTGAGATAACAATCTGCCATTTCATACAGAATCATTATAAAATGATGCAAATTCGCCTCGGGTGTAATTCTCTTTAGCGCTTCTTTTCCGGTCTTAATACCATCCCGAAACAATTGCTGTGTGCAATAATTACGGATAAGATTCAACCATGCAAAACTATCATTATCGTTTAACGCTATTTGTTTTTCCAATAATTGAGTTGTTCTGTGCCATTTCTTCCGCATCGTATCTTCGTCAAGATCATACCCGTAATGATAAAGATGTATCTCCGATGGAAGCCTTTTCCCTTCAATCACCACTTGTTCATGGATAATACCTTTATAAAATGCCTTCTCCCGGCGAAAAACCCGTGTGTTATAAAACTTGTGCATCCCACTTTTCACTTTACTGTATATAGCAATAATAACACCATTATAATTATCGTTACTTATCGATTGTTTCAATACAGGAATATCATTCTGCTCAAGCTCTTCATCCGCATCGATCATAAGAATCCACTCTTTGGTAGCATGGCGTATTGCATAGTTTCTTGCCTCACTATAGTTATTATTCCATGAATAAAAATACACCTTAGCGCTAAATTCTTTTGCGATATTTACGGTATTATCAGTTGAACCTGTATCAACAACTACTATTTCATCAACAGCGTTCTTAACGCTGTTGAGGCAATTAGGCAGGAATCTTTCCTCGTTTTTTACGATAAGGCAGGCGGAGATTGTTGGACTGTGCAAGTTTTTCATGAGGTGATTTTTTTATATTTTACAGGTGGAGATTAAATGCTTATTTATATTTTTCATTTTAGCGCGGTTCATCCAATATATCATCTATACTGAATATTAGAACTAATATTTCCCTGCAGTATTATTATTGTTTTCCATAAATTTGTTTTTAATAAAATTTACTGTTCGTTGAGATGCCATTCCATCGCCAAAGGGATTTACAATATTGATCATCCGCTCGTACTCCTGTGTGTCCTCCAATAAACGAGTTGTTTCACGAATAATAGTTTGGGAATGTGTGCCCACGAGTTTTGCGCTTCCCGCTTTTATAGCCTCAGGGCGTTCTGTGACTTCGCGAAGTATCAGGATAGGTTTATTTAAGGAAGGGGACTCTTCCTGAATGCCCCCGGAATCAGTTAAGATAATACAGGCTCGTTTCATTAAGTGAACAAAAGGCATGTATTCTAGCGGCTCGATAAGCATGATGTTCGATAAGTTGCCTAGCATGGGATATACAATATTCCTAACGTTTGGATTGAGATGTACCGGATATACAAAAGTAACATCCGGATATTGTTTCGCTAACGTCAGGATTGCATTACAGATATCAATGAACGGTTTTCCAAAACTTTCTCGCCGATGCGCTGTAATTAAGATCATTCTGCCTTTTATGTTGTTCAGTAAATCGTTATCAAATGTGAAATCCTGTGCTGCAACTTCAAGTAAGGCGTCTATCACTGTATTACCTGTTACACAGATAAGGTCTTCACATATACCCTCATTTAGTAAATTTGTTTTTGCTTCATCAGTTGGCGCAAAGTGTAAATGCGCTATGACACTGGTAAGTCTTCGATTTATTTCTTCCGGAAAGGGTTGGTATTTATTACTTGATCGTAATCCCGCCTCTATGTGTCCCACAGGGATTCTCCTATAATAAGCGGCCAATGAGGCGGCAAAAACAGTAGTTGTATCCCCCTGTACTAAAACCAAGTCAGGCTGTTCTTCTTCATAGATCACTTCTATGTTTTTTAATACTTTGCATGTTATATCGGTTAGCCCTTGATTTTTATCCATAATATTCATATCGTAATCTGGTTTTATCGCGAAGACACTCAGGACGCTATCGAGCATTTGACGATGTTGAGCGGTAACGGTAACAACACTTTTCAGAGTGTCTGAATGTTTTTGTAATTCTTTAATTATTGGTGCAAGTTTTATGGCTTCTGGACGAGTACCTAAAACACTCATGATTTTAAACATATGGACTTATTATGTATGAGAATTTATACAGGAATCAGAAAGACCGGTAACGGTTAGAATTATCTTAAATCTATTAGTCCATGTGTGATCAAGCAAACACCGGTTTCTTCCTGCTGCTCCTATATTTAAGGCAATATCCGGGTGTGTTATATAATATTGTAATTTTGAAAGTAAGTCCGTTTCATTCTGATAGCAATCAATTTCTTCTCCAAGGATAAAACAGTTTTCCAGGACTTGATTATAAGTTGTCAAATAGAGGTTTCCCATGAGGGGAACCTCAAAATCCCTACCTTTTAATCCTGTCAGATGTGGAGAATCCCCAATAAAGCCGAAGCCTAAATTTACAACTGAACGGGAATAGATTACGTTCATCTCACGGTGTGATAGTTCTCCTGAAGGCCAGCCTTTGCCAAATGTTTGAACTGGAATCCCACAACTTATTAACCACCCAATGATATGAGGTCTTGTGCCGTAACATTGGCCTACAAAGGAAACAGGAATATCTCTGGGCGCTGGTATTGGAGAAAATGAGTGGGTATTTCCTCCTGGTGGAAGAAACAAGGCTCGGGCGCCAACGCTAATATACTTTTGAACATCTTCCTCTGATTGTGTGGTAATGCAGAGGTCGAACTCAGGCGCAATTTCAGCATTTCCAGAAAGACCACCTGGCTCTTGATAACCCCAGAATTTTACCTTGTCATCAAGGCTAATGTTTACTGTTATTATGTTCATTTTACCGATAGCCCGAATAGTATATGGATAGACCCATCTTCCCGAGAGGTAAGAAAACAAGAGATCTATCGTCTTCTCACGATGAGCTAATTCAACTTGCCGTAGTAATACCTTGTTAAAATCTGGTTTGCCTCTTTGATGCCAGTCGGCAGCATATTGATTGAAGGAATTTCCCCAATCATAGTGAATAACGTCAGCAATCTCTGCCCATCCATCTACCAATCCGTGTTTTTCCCAATTGACATGATGTACCACTACGAAGATTCGAGGCCTAACCTTGCGGGTAGATACTTTGCCTATATTTGCAAGATGTGTTCTGATCTTGTCGATCTGTTCTTCTAATGGAATGTGAAAGGCCATTGGTTTATGCTCATTCTATAGAAATTTTCATTTTTGATCAAAGTCTCTCTGCGCCGCATTTATTCTTGCTGAAATCTATGGTTGCCAATAGTTGGCGCATTCTTTCCTCAAAGCTATGGTGTTCAATAGCAAAATGGTGGCCTTTTCCTGCAATTCCTTCCCTTTCATCCTCATGGATGAGGTAATAGTGGATTTTTTTTATAAGATATTCAACATCCCCTTGATGCCATTGTACTAAGTGTTCTCCATCAATAAAAAGGTCTTTGCAGGGAAGTTCTTCCGTAAGGAGGAACGAACCGGACCCAAGTACTTCACCTATGCGTGTTTCTATATTAAGTAAATCAGAAAGGTGTATGTTTAAAATGATCTTGGATTCATTAAAGGCTTCATTTAGTTCTTTACTGTCCCATATATTCGGAGTGAAGACCTTGAAATACTTTTCCAACGCAACAAGAATGTTTTTGCGTCGGGGGGTTTGGTTACCAATAAAGGTAACGTCATATTTTTTCGATACTTCAAGTTTTTTGTGAATTTTTGTATTTACGGCGATGCAAGGTAGCCAGTGGACATTTACACAACCGATGTTTTTATAAACTTGTAGGTTGGTTTTATCATGAGAGAAGACATAATCAAAAGCAGTTGCATTATATTCCAGCTCTTTTCTTCTGACAAGTGCGATGTAATCTACTGCGGTATCGTTACCAATCTGTTCACAATACCATAAGGCGGTTGGGTAAGGAATAGATTGAATCAATTCCGGCGGTATGAATTCACCTTTACAAACGAGAACAAGGTCAGCTTTTTGCTGCAATAGTCTTTGGAGATTGTGTCGTTCTTGTCGAAAATCCGTACTAAGGATATTACAGTCCATCTCTTCTAATGCCGAAATCAGATGGTTTTCAAAACCCCAGGGGTAATTTGTTTTTTGTGCACCAACCAGATGTATTGTTAGCATTTTACGCTCGTTTTCCTATAGCTAATCCTATTCTTGTCGCGAAGAATATCGTTAATTACTTCGTTTACCTTTTTACTCAAGGTGTCATAGTTATCAATACAATTCCTTGCATTTTGCTGCATTTTGTTAATCAACTCCGGATTTTTAGCCAGAAAATGCATTTTAAAAGCCAGATCATTTATATCTACAATTTCCTCTGGAAAGGAGATGCCATCCCCTCTGAGGAACCTTTTAGCGACTTTGACCAGCAAGCCATTATAGTTATTCTGTACAAACTCATTCATTGGCGGCGCGTCAGTGGCAACGGCTGGAAGCCCACATGCCATTCCTTCCAGTAAAGGCAGTCCCAGCCCTTCCAGTTTGGAAGGAAAAACAAGGATATGGCCTTTATGATAAAGACCCGGTGCTGGAACGGTGGCGACATGATAGGTTATGCGCGGAGTATTATTCACGATATTCAAAACTTCTGGCGGAAGTTTTTCCAGTGCGGTCTGTGCATGGATAAAGAGGGTTGCATCTGGCAAATACCGGGATACCGCTTCAAAGGCAAGGATAACGGCAGGCGTCATTTTGCGATAATTGATACCTAACCATCCGGCATTATGAAAAAAGGTATATTTTTCTGTACTATTATTTGTCGGTTTAAAAAGTTCCGTATCTATTCCCCATCCGACATAATAGGCATTACAAAAATTTTTAACAAGATTGTATGTTCTTTTTGTGGAACAAAGCACAGCATCGTACAAATACATGTATGGTTTCCAGTCGTCTTTATAATAATCAAGGTAGGTGACAACCTTTATGGATTTTTCTTTAACGTATTTAACTAAAGACCAATCATATTCTTCATTGAAAACCACCATATCCAGTTTATTATTATCAATCCACTTCCCAAGTACTTCATGAGATATCTCATATTTCCCAAATGTTGTTAAATTAGGAACATCCCATATACCGTCTGTTTGCAACATAGGGCGATCATAAACCCCGCCTGTCCTGGCAAACACAAAAGTTTCGTGTTCTTGTGCAACAACATCCCGCAATGTTTTAGTTACATACGATTGTCCACGTTCGAACCAAATGCTTACAAAACCAACGTTTAATCGTCTGTTTTTATTTATTTTCCCTTTTAGCTTAAGACGCACTTTCTCAAGACCTTTTTTAGCCTCTTTGTAATACACTTCAATTCCTAAAGCTTTTTCAAAACAATTTTCAGACTCTTTAAACATATTTTTTGAAAAATACATAACACCCAAATTGTTAAATGCAGAGGCATCGGTGGGATTTAATTCGGTTACCTTCTTTAAATGCAAAATGGCATTATCTACTTGTTTAAGTTGATAATAGAGGAGTGCGAGGTTGTAATGAGCGCTAAGAAAAAAAGGGTCGGCTTCTATTGCTTTTTTATAAGCTTTCACCGCTTTTAGAGAATATCCCTTTTTCTTTAAATTCTCAGCTTCTGTAAAAAAATCCTTAGCTATCGAGGAGGGCATAGATATGTATTCCCTTAATATTTATACAATAGAATTCAAATTTATTAAACGTATTCTAATAGATACATGTTATCTGGCTCGAAAATAAGACTACAAAAAATAGCTCAAACACAGGTACCGCAATATGATATGGCTATAAAACCATTTTCATCGTTTCCGGGTATTGCAAATGCAACATGATGACTGCTTAGAATATTGATTGCTTAAAGATACTGTTGCCAGATGCCCAATCGAAAACACCTTAACCATTGTTTTATCAATGTTCACTCATAAATACGCAATATATATGCCAATGAAAACTTTTAATATTTTTAACATATTCAAATGTAAGTACTTAGTAATAAGAAAGATATAGGTGGGCTGTAAGTGGCCATAAAAAAACAATCAAAATGCAATCATTTTATTTGGGGCAAAAGCGGACAGGGTGTTGAAAAATTAATCATTTACTATTTGTTTTGCACACAAGTA